>CALMIQ010000150.1 GCA_937863965.1 uncultured Micropruina sp. | reverse complement strand
CTGCGCTACTCCGGAATCAGCCCGGGCGACACCAAGAAGCGCGGCGGCTACTTCGGCTCCACGATGCCCTACCCGCGCGTCATTCCTCATAGCGACGGCTCCGGAACCATCGACCGAGTCGGCGATGGGGTGGACCCGAACCGCATCGGTCAACGCGTCTGGGTCTACAACGCCCAGTCCTACCGACCCTTCGGCACCGCCGCCGATTACACCGTCGTCCCCGACGCCACCGCCGTCCCACTGCCCGACGGCGTCGACGACCAACTCGGCGCCTGCCTCGGCATCCCCGGGATCACCGCCCACCGGGCAGTGTTCGCCGACGGCCCCGTTGACGGTCAGACCCTGCTCGTGCACGGCGCCCTCGGTGCGGTCGGCTCCCTTGCCGCCCAGCTCGCGACCTGGGGCGGAGCGACCGTCATCACCACCGTCCGGCGTCGCGGCGACCTCGCCGCCTCGAGCGGACCGCTCGCCGACCGTGCCGTCGCCCTCGACGACCCCGAAGCCGAGCAGCTGATCCGGCAGCACGCTCCGGACGGAGTCGACCGGATCATCGAGGTCGCCTTCTCCGACAACATCACCCTCGACGCCGCGGTCGCGGCCAACGGCGCCGTGATCGCCGCCTATGCCACCCGCGACCCCCGGCCCCGGCTCGACTTCTGGCCGATGCTGTTCGACAACCTCACCATCCGTCTGCTGGGCAGTGACGACTTCCCCGCGGACGCCAAGGCCATGGCCGCCCGTGACCTCACCACCGCCGCCCACAGCGGCCAGCTCACCGTTCCGGTCGGCGCGCCATTCCCCATCGACCAGGTGGCTGCGGCGCATGACCAGGTCGACAGGAACAATCGCCAACGAGTGCTGCTCGACCTGGCTCCGTAGGTGGGGGTGCCGCGCCGATTGCAGTGCCGGGCGTCGCCCTTTGTCGGCGGTGGTGGGTCGAGCAGGTTCGTGGGGCGGGCGCCCCGGTGGGCCTCTCGCTTGCTCGGCCTGGCTCACAACCTGGTGTCGGGATTGTCCCCGATGGCTGTGATGATGGTGCCATGACCATCTATTCCGGCACGAAGGAGTTCGAGGGCGCCACCTTCGTCAAGACGAGCTTCAGGGGCGCCACCCTGCGATTCTCCGATGTCAGCGGTGTGACGATGCGCAGCGTCGATGTGGGCGGACTCGACATCGACAGCCACGACCTGTTCTTCGGCAGCCTCGTCGTCAACGGGGTCGACGTGGTGCCACTCGTGGACGCCGAACTCAACCGGCAGTTCCCGGGCCGCGAGCTGCAGAAGGCGCAGACACCCGAAGGCCTGCGCGAGGGTTGGGTCGCTGTGCAGTCCGCGTGGCAGACGACGGTGGCGGGCACGCCGCCGGAACTGGTGGACGCCCATGTCGAGGACGAGTGGTCCCTGGCCCAGACGCTGCGGCACCTCATCTTGGCGACCGATGCCTGGCTCCGCGGCGGGATTCTGCGGACACCGCAGCCGTTCCACGAGATCGGCCAGATCTTCACCGGTGCCGCCGAGATGGGCTTCGACATGTCGATCTTCCGCGCGGACCCGCCGGCCTACGAGGAGATCCTCGCGGTGCGCGCCGAGCGGCAACAGCTGGTGACCGACTTCCTGGCCACCGCCACGCCGGAGTTGCTTGCGGAGGAGCGCGACGACCCGTGGGGCGGTGACTGGCAGCCCACCGTCGGTGACTGCATTCGCGTGATCCTGGAGGAGGAGTGGGCCCACCTGCGGTACATCCGACGGGATCTCGCTCTTCTGCGCTGAGCCGGAAGGCGTCAGTCAGGAGAGCTACGAGAGTGACCTCAACCCCTGCCTTCAACGGGCTTGGTCCCAACACTGACGTCGCGAGTCCGCTTCCGGTGTCCGACGATCTGACCCGCGGCAACCCCGATCGCGGCAAGTCCAGAGAGTACGAGCACCGCCAGCACGAGCATCGTGAACCGCGAGGGAGCCCCGCGGTAGGAGACCAAGTCCAGCCCGATCTCGGTCGCGTGCGCCAGCAGCAGGAGTCCAAGACCCGCCAGCACCCAGCGGCCTAACGCTCTGCCGATCGCGGCACCAGTGAGAGCGACAGCTCCGATGCCGGCCATGGCCAGCCCGTAGAAGCCGTCATGACGTCCGGCGTCTTCGTCGAACGTCATCATCGCGGACGCCAGTAGCCCCAGGGCGACGAGCGCCATGCCCATTGCTGCCAGGAGCAGCCGACCCCAGAGCCCCTCATCGGCATCGGGCCTTGCCTGCATGGCCCGAGGGTAGCCGCACCCGTCAACCGAGAACGGGATCGCTCGAGGGGTTGCACGCTGGGACCCGGCGCTCAGAGCCAACGGCCAACCCTTGGCAAGGGACCGCAAAGCGCTGCCTGATCCGATTGGCTTCGCCCGGCTTGGACCACCCGCTACCCTTGCAGATCTAGGTACATAGCACTGCAAGGCATAAGGGGTTCGATGCGAATCGGGAAAGATCTCGTCGCCGCCGCGGCGACGCCGCTCGTTCTGGGGATCCTGGCCGAGGGAGAGTCCTACGGCTACGCGATCCTGCAGCGGGTCAATGCGCTCTCCGACGGCGAGTTGGAGTGGAGCGACGGAATGCTCTACCCGCTGCTCCATCGGCTGGAGCGCCTCGGCCACGTCGAAGCCACCTGGGTGGAGGCGCCCACGGGCAGGCGACGCAAGCACTACCGGCTCAGCAGCAGCGGCGAGGCGGCCTTCGCCGAGCAGCGCCGGCAGTGGGACGTGGTCAGCCGCGCGCTGCACCGGGTGTGGTCGGAGCGCGGCATGGGCGACCTCGCGCTCGGGGGTGCCTGAAATGGACGGCAACGTCGAGGAGCAGATCGCCGCGTGGCGCGGGTTCGTGAGGCGCCGTCCGACCATTGCGACGGCCGATGTCGAGGAGCTGGAGGGTCACCTTCGAGACCGGATCGACGACCTCCGGGCCCGCGGCCTGAGCGATGACGAGGCATTTCTCGTCGCCGTGCGGCGGATGGGGCAGCTCGACGAGCTGTCCCGCGAGTTCGCCAGGGAGCACTCGGACCGGTTGTGGAAGCAGCTGGTCATCGGCGACGCGGCCGCGGAGAGGAGCAGGCCGAACGGACTGGTGCTGGCCGTCGCGCTGGCCGCCGGGGCCGCCCTGGCGATCAAGCTGCCGTCGCTGCTCGGCGCCGACGCCGGGGTCACGTTGCGCAACGCCGCACTGCTGGTGCTGCCGTTCCTCGCCGGCTACTTCCTCATCCGGCGGCGCGCGTCGCGCGCCACGGTGCTCGCCGTCGCGGCCTGGTTCGCGGTCGTCGCGGTACTGGCGAACGTGTTCCCGTTCGTCCGGGGCGACCTCACGATGGCCGGGGAGCCGACGAGCATGACGGAGGCCTTGATCGTGCTGCACACCCCGATCGTGCTATGGGGTGCGGTCGGCGTCGCCTACGCGGGCGGAGCCTGGCTCTCCAGCCGCGCCCGGATGGACGCGATCCGCTTCACCGGCGAATGGGTGGTGTATCTCACCTTGATCGCGCTCGGTGGGGGCGTGCTGTCGGCGCTCACGCTCGGCGCCTTCTCGGCGGTCGGCATCGATGCCGAGCCGATCGTGCAGAACTGGGTGCTGCCCTGCGGCGCGGCCGGCGCGGTCGTGATCGCGGGGTGGCTGGTGGAGGCCAAGCAGAGCGTCATCGAGAACATCGCCCCGGTGCTGACCAGGGTGTTCACGCCGCTGTTCACGGTGCTGCTGCTGGCGCTGATCGCGGCGGGCATCGTGCAACGGAACCTGGTCGTCGCCGATCGTGATCTGCTCATCGTGTTCGATCTCGTGCTGGTGGTGGTTCTCGGTCTGCTGCTCTATGCGCTGTCCGCCAGGGACGCCGCGACCCCGCCGTCGATGTTCGATCGGCTGCAGCTGGTGATGGTCGTCGCGGCACTGGTGGTGGACGGCTTCGTGCTGGTCGCCATGATCGGCCGGATCGGGGAGTTCGGGGCCAGCGCCAACAAGGTCGCCTCGCTGGGGCTGAACCTGATCCTGCTGGTCAACCTGGCCGTGGCCGCGTGGCTGCAGTGGCGCTTCGTCCGCGGGCAGGTCCCGTTGGCGCGGCTCGAGCGCTGGCAGACCGGCTACCTCCCGGCCTACACGGTGTGGGCCGTGATCGTGATCGGAGTCCTCCCGCCCGTGTTCGGCTTCGTCTGAGCCTCGCGCGTCGATACTCCCCGACGCCGGCGTCCGTGGCGCCGCGTTGCGCTAGCTTCCGGAGAGTCACTCACCCCGAGAGGAGCCGAAGTTGAAGAACCAGATCACCAGGGTGGTCGTCGTCGCCGCGACCACGACCGGACTCGCCATCGCCTCGGCGGTGGCCGCGACCTCCCAGGCCCATGCGGCTACGAGCTGGGAACGGACCACCACCGGTGCGACCGGCTGGGGATCGCTGTCGAGGTCGTCGATGACCTACAAGAGCACCTACACCGTCTACGACATCAAGAAGGACGACGCCTGCGCCTACGTTCGCTTCCGGCCCCAGGTGAAGTACGAGGGGCCTGCCAGCGTCTGGCTGAGCGTCGGATGGTCCGGCTACGAGAAGCGCGTCGAGGTCTGCGGTTGGGGCAAGTCGAAGAAGGGGACCGTGTCGATCAACGTGTGGGACAAGATGTCGTCGGTCGATCGCGCTCTCGGCGTTGCGATCCGCATGCAGATCAGCGTGTGCCGGAACAGGAACAACGCGGTGGACAATTGCTCCACCTTCGTTTCCGCCAAGCACGACATCTGAGCCCGTAGGCAATCATGGTGCGATGGACGGGTTGCGGATCGCGCCGGCACCGGGATTGCCCGCCGGTTTGGCGATCCCCGAGCGCGAACTGATCGAGCGGTACTCGCACGCCTCCGGCCCGGGCGGCCAGGGGGTGAACACCTCCGACTCGAGGGTCCAGTTGTCCTTCGACATAGCCGCTTCCGCGGCGCTCGACGAGGTGCAGCGGGAGCGGCTGCTTCGTCGGCTGGCGACCCGACTGAACGGGACCGTGCTCACGATCGTCGCAACCCAGTTCCGTTCCCAGCAGCGGAATCGGGTGGCCGCTCGCGAACGCCTGGCCGCGCTGATCCGGGACGCCATGGCCCCGCCGTCGCCGCCGCGTCGCGCCTCGCGTCCGACGCGGGCGTCCATCGAGCGCCGGCTGGCCGGCAAACGTCACCGCAGCGAGACCAAGCGACGCCGGGCTCAGTCCGGCGAGCTGTGAGGAGCCGGGCCGGGACCGCCGCCGCCTCGCTGGTTGAGCCCGTCGAACGCATTGCCGGAGGGCGGCTATTGGAGGTCTCGACGGGCTCGACCAGCGACATGCTGCTACCGGGGTCTCGACGGGCACGGCGATCGGGCCGCCAACCCGGTCACCGCTCGGGCTGGGGCGGCGTCACGCGCTCGGCCGGGTGGCGTGCCGGCGGGGTCGTCGCCAGGAACTTCAGGACGCCGTCGGAGCGCCCGCGGGTCAACAGCCGGGCCGCCTCCTGGGCTCGGGAGGCATCGATCCGCAGCCTCCGGCTGGTCGAGCGTTCGGCCAGCGTCCCGAAGAAGGCGTCGAGCTGCTTCAGCTGGTCGGCCGAGATGCTGGCGTCCGGACGCTCGACGAAGTCCGTGGCGACCTTGGCGAGTTCCGCGGCACGGCCGCGCAACTGCTCGTCCTCGCTGAGGATGCGGATCGCCTCGGGAAGGTTGCGTTCGGCGAGGCCCCACCACTTCTCCACGCCCGGAAAGGCGCGGAAGCGACCGTCGCGGATCTTCCGCATCCGGTCCAGGTCGAGGCTGGAGCGGGCGCCGAGCGACGAGAGGAGGTTGTCGAGGGCATTCGCGGGGCAGGTGACCGTGGCGGTGACGTTGCCGAAGATCTCCCAGTCGCCCTC
This sequence comes from uncultured Micropruina sp., assembly GCA_937863965.1. Classification (GTDB taxonomy): domain Bacteria; phylum Actinomycetota; class Actinomycetes; order Propionibacteriales; family Propionibacteriaceae; genus Micropruina. The sequence continues at coordinate 1,873 of CALMIQ010000150.1, read as the reverse complement.
GTTCTTCCAGCGCCGCGAGAAGGCGATCGTGCCCTTACTGGCCAGGTCGTCGTGCTTGAACAGGAAGACCTGGAAGCCGATCGTGTCGTCGGGGTTGATCCAACTCCAGAGATTCTCGAAGAAGTTCTGTTCGTTCTGGACGGCGTTGCTCACCGCATTCTGGATCGTTGTCTCGAATTGGGCCAGTTCTCCCTCGGTCACCTCCTGATTCGTGAGCGTCCGGGTGGCCACGATCTGATTCACGGCGGTGCGCACGGCGTTGTTGAGCGCGGTGTGCCCGGCGGCGGCACCGGAGTCGGACACGTTGTCCTCCTCCATCAGCACGCACACCACGCCGACTACGCCACCCACGTCGGGCTGGACGGCATCGAACGGCGGCGGCACCGGGATCGGCTTCATCAGCGTCTGCCACTCGCCGATGGCCGCAGGGATGGTCACGGTCTCGCCGGCGTCCACGTCGTCGTTCGGGAGGTTGCCGTGCGAGCCGGGCGTGAAGTGCATCGTGGCGTTGCCGGACAGGGTGAGGCCGGAGTTGACGCTGATCGTTGAGCCGTCCACCAGGAAGAAGACGGTCCACAGATACGGTTCGGCCGAACCCCAGCCGTCGCCCTCGTCGTGGCACTTGATGTGGGTGAGGTCGAACTGGACATTGAGCGTGCTGCGGGCCATTGACGGCTCCTTCCTCGTGAAAGCTGCCATCCTGAACGGGTGGGTACCGCGCCGTAATCGGCTGATGAACGATCGTCCGTCGTCGTCATGAATTCCGCAAGGGCGGCTTGGCGCGTCCTTCGGTGTCAAAATTGCGGGGTGTCAGAATTGCGCATTCGGGATGGCGGTGAATTCTCCCGCATCGGGCCCGTGTGCACCGTCGCGTCGCGTGGACCTGGCCGTTGCCGCGGGTGTCAGGGGGCCAGATCCCGGCCGTTCGCCGCGGTCCAGGCCGCCGCCTCGGCACGGTTGCGCAGGCCGAGCTTGGCCAGCAGGTTGCTGACGTGGTGCGACGCCGTCTTGGGGCTGATGAACAGCCGCCGGGCGATCTCGGGGTTGGACAACCCCTGGGCGACCAGGGCCAGGACCTCGTCCTCGCGAACCGTCAGCTGCCCCGGAGGCCGGACGGCGGTGCGGGCCGGTCCGCCGACGGCGCGGAGGACGGCGGTCGCACGGTCGTACTCCGCGGTGGCGCCCAGCCGGGCGAGCGATTCGGCCGCCGCGCCCGCCTCCGTCGCGGCCAGCGCCGGGGCGTCCGCGGCCAGCAGCTCGGCCAGGCTCAGCCGCGCGCCGGCCTCCTCCAGCGGCAGCCGGGCCGCCGCGAAGCAGGCGACCGCCGCCTCCAGCGCCTCGATCGCATCGGGCCGGCGCTCCGCGCCCAGCACCACGCCCGCCGCCTGACGCGCATACCCGACCAGCGCGTCCACCGGGTCCGGGGTGGTGAGTTCGGTCAGCCGGGCCACCGTCACCGACGCCCGCGCGACCTCGCCGCAGCCCACCTCCAGTTCGGCCAGCAGGGCGAGCGTGGGCACCGTGAGCACGTCGGCCCCGTGCCCGCGGACGGCTCGTTCCAGCTGTGCCGCCACCACCCGCCGCTCGGCGACACCGTGGGCGCGGGCCCACTGGAGCCGCGCCCACGGTCGCACCGCGTAGCTGTCCTGCTGACCCGCGAGCAGCCGTTCCGCCTCCGCCAGCCGTCCCTGTCGCACCCGCAGCTCGCCGAGCCGGACGACTGCGGCCGCGCGCAGCGCGCGGTAGCTGGCGTCGAACAGCTCCACCGCCCGGCCGAGTTCCTGATCGGCGTCGGCCCATCGGCCGGAGGCGATCAGGATGCCGCCGTAGTGCATCCGGCAGATCGCCGAGGCCCAGGCCAGCGCCGGGCGGC
>CALMIQ010000149.1 GCA_937863965.1 uncultured Micropruina sp. | reverse complement strand
TCGGCCTACATCCCGACCAACGTGATCTCGATCACCGACGGCCAGATCTTCCTGCAGTCCGACCTGTTCAACGCCAACCAGCGCCCGGCCATCGACGTCGGCATCTCGGTCTCCCGGGTCGGCGGCGACGCCCAGGTCAAGGCGATGAAGAAGGTCGCCGGCACGCTCAAGATCGGCCTCGCCCAGTACCGCGACATGCAGGCGTTCGCGATGTTCGCCTCCGACCTGGACGCCGCCTCGCGGCGCCAGCTGGAGCGCGGCGCGCGGCTCACCGAGCTGCTCCGGCAGCCGCAGTACACCCCGTTCCCGGTCGCCGACCAGGTGGTCAGCGTCTGGGCGGGCATCAACGGCCACTTCGACGACGTCCCGGTCGCCGACGTGCTGCGCTTCGAGAGCGAGCTGCTCGACTACCTGCGCCGCCGGACCGACATCCTCGGCACCATCGCCGAGACGGGCAACTGGGACGACGACACCGCCAACGCGGTGGTCAAGGCGATCACCGACTTCAAGGGCCAGTTCCGCGCCTCCGGCGATCAGGGTGTGGTGGCGCACGAGAAGGGCCACAAGCCGCTGGGCGACGAGGACATCAGCGTCGAGACGATCCAGACCCAGAAGGACTGATCGATGCCAGCGAGTTTGCGTGAGCTGCGACAGCGCCGGAAGTCGGTCGCGGCCACCCAGAAGATCACCCGGGCGATGGAGTTGATCGCGGCCTCCCGGATCATCAAGGCGCAGCGGGCGGCCGAGGCGGGGGAGCCGTTCATCACCGAACTGATCCGCACGGTGTCCGCGGTGGCGACCTACTCGCGCGACGAGCATCCGCTGACCGACAGCGATCGGCCGGTGCGCCGGGCCGCCATGGTGGTGATCACCTCCGACCGGGGCATGAACGGCGCCTACTCGGCCAACGCCATCAAGACCGCCGCCCGGCTGCGCGAGCGTCTGGAACGCGACGGCGTCGAGGTGGTCCGCTACGCGATCGGCCGCAAGGGCATCGCCTACATGAAGTTCCGCAACCTGCCGATCCGGCGGTCGTGGGAGGGGTTCTCGGACGCCCCCACCTTCCAGCACGCGCAGGAGATCGGGGACGCCCTGATCGAGGACTTCCTGCGGCCCTACGAGGAGGGCGGGGTGGATGCCATCTACGGCGTCTACACCCGGATGAACTCGATGATCAACCAGGAGGTGCGGGCCCGTCGGCTGCTCCCGCTGGAGGTCGTCGAGGGCGTCCATGCGCCCGCCCGGGACGAACTGGTGCCGCTGTACGAGTTCGAGCCCGACCCCGACACGGTGCTGGACACGCTGCTGCCGATGTACGTCCGCAGCCGGGTCTGGTTCTACCTGCTGCAGTCGGCGGCGTCCCAGCTGGCCAGCCAGCAGCGGGCCATGAAGTCGGCCACCGACAACGCCAAGCAACTCATCGAACGCCTGACCCGCGAGGCCAACCAGGCCCGCCAGGCGGAGATCACCCAGGAAATCAGTGAAATCGTCGGCGGCGCGGGTGCGCTCGCCGACGCGGCCGCCCAGGACTAGGGCTCGAGACGAGAGTGGATCAATGACCGTGACACTGGACAGCAACACCGCCACCGAGGACGCCCAGGGCGCCGTCGGCCGGGTGGCCCGGGTGATCGGCCCGGTGGTCGACGTCGAATTCCCGGCCGACCAGATGCCCGACATCTACAACGCGCTGCTGATCGACATCGATGCCGGTGAGCAGAGCCGCACCATCCACGCCGAGGTCGCGCTGCATGTCGGCGACAACATGGTGCGGGCGATCTCGCTGAAGCCCACCGACGGCATGCGGCGCGGCTCGAAGGTGGTCGACACCGGCGGCCCGATCTCGGTGCCGGTCGGCGACGTCACCAAGGGCCGGGTCTGGGACGTCACCGGCGAGTGCCTGAACGAGGACACCGTCGGCATCGAGATCGACGAGCGCTGGCCGATCCATCGGGGCGCCCCGAAGTTCGACGAACTCGAGCCGAAGACCGAGATGCTGGAGACCGGCATCAAGGTGCTCGACCTGCTCACCCCGTACGTCAAGGGCGGCAAGATCGGCCTGTTCGGTGGCGCCGGCGTGGGCAAGACGGTGCTCATCCAGGAGATGATCTACCGGATCGCGCACACCTTCGGCGGCACCTCGGTGTTCGCCGGCGTGGGCGAGCGCACCCGTGAGGGCAACGACCTGATCCACGAGATGATCGAGGCCGGCGTCATGAAGGACACCGCCCTGGTCTTCGGCCAGATGGACGAGCCGCCGGGCACCCGGCTGCGGGTGGCGCTGTGCGCGCTGACCATGGCGGAGTACTTCCGCGACGTGCAGAACCAGGACGTGCTGCTGT
>CALMIQ010000148.1 GCA_937863965.1 uncultured Micropruina sp. | reverse complement strand
GCTAGCGAGCCGGGTCACTCCGCGCGGAGCATCCGCCACGGGCACGGGTGCCGACCGGACCCGCGCCCCGACGTCACGGGGCGGGTTCGGCGCGGCGCGCGATTCCGTCGAGCCGGAGGGTCGTGGACTCGTCGCGGTGCGTGCCGTCGGTGCCAACATGCCGGGCGCTGATCTGCGGTCCCTTCTTGATCACGTGCACCATGGCCATGGCGTGGCCCCGACCGAGCTCGAAGTCGTCCCGGAGCCAGTCGACGATCTCTTGGACCTTCGTGTCCGCGCCGAACCCGCGGCCCCGCGCCAGCGTCAGCAACTCGCCGGGGGTCTTGCCGGTCTTCCGCTCGATCGCGTCGAGGTATGCCTGGAAGCTCATTCGTCTCTCCTTGCCGGTGCCGTCCGTGCTGGTCGTGGCGGATCGTCGTGGGTCTGTTGTGGGGGCCGCCTGCGGGAGTGGTGCGGCGATCGGGTCAGTCCGGCCCCGGGTCGTCGTCGCGGGCGGTCTCGGCGCGGGCCCTTGCGGTGAGCACCTGCCGCTCGCGGTCGTTGCGCGTCAGAGCCGCGGCCCGGTCGAACTCGCCCGCGGCCGCACGGTGCCGGCCGTCGCGGGCGAGCAGGTCGGCATGGACGGCGGCGTACTGCGCCGACTCGGTGCAGACCCGGTCGCCGGCCAGAGCCGCGAGCACCTCGAGCCCCGCCGCCGGTCCGTGGGCGCGGCCGTGCGCAACGGCCCGGTTGATCTCGACCACCGGGTTGGCGGCGACGCCCGACAGCAGGTCGTACAGCCCGGCGATCCGCGCCCAGTCGGTGTCCTCGGGTCGTGTCGCCCGGGCATGGCAGGCGGCGATCTCGGCCTGGACGGTATACCCGCCGACGGGTGTGCCGAGGTTCTCGGCGCGGCGCAGGGCGGTGAGGCCGCGACGGATCAGGAGCTGGTCCCAGCGGGTGCGGTCCTGATCGTCGAGCAGGACGGGCGCGCCGCCCGCATCGGTCCGCGCTCCCAGTCTGGACGCCTGGAGTTCCAGCAACGCCTGGAGCCCGTGCACCTCGGGGTCGTCGGGGACGAGGCCGGCCAGCAGGCGGGCGAGCCGGACGCCCTCATGGCACAGATCCGGCCGCGCCCAGGTGTCGCCCTGGGTGGCGGCATACCCCTCGTTGAAGATCAGGTAGATGACCGCCAGCACGTCGTCGAGGCGGTCCGTGCGTTCCTGACCGGCCGGCAGTTCCAGGGTGACGCCGGCGTCCGCGAGGGTGCGTTTGGCCCGGGTGATCCGCCGGACCATGGTCGCCTCCGGGACCAGGAGGGCACGGGCGATCTCGGCGCTGGTCAGGCCGCCGACCAGCCGGAGGGTGAGTGCCGCGCGGGACTCCGGGGTGAGCAGGGGGTGGCAGGTGAGCAGGATCAGCCGCAGCACGTCGTCCTCCACGTGGTCCACCAGCTCCGTCGGCTCCGGCATCGCGTTCTGCTCCAGGTCGTGGGCGAGTTGCGGAAGCCGCCGGCGCAGACCGGCGGAGCGTCGTATCTGATCGACGCCGCGGCGGCGGGCGACGGCGAGCAGCCAGGCCTTCGGCTGACGCGGGATGCCGTCCCGCGGCCAGCTCTCCAGCGCGGTGACCAGGGCGTCCTGGGCGAGATCCTCGGCCAGCGAGAGGTCACCGGTGAGGCGGGCGAGCGTCGCGACGATCCGTGCCGACTCGACCCGCCACACCGCGGTGACGGCCTCCCGCGTGGCGGCCTGCGTCACGCTCCGCCGTCCTCCGGCGGCGGGCCGAAGACCGGGCGTACCTCCACCGAGCCCTCCCATCCGGGCCAGAACTCCTGGTGCAGGCTCAGCATGCGGCGCGCCTGCTCCGTCGCCTCCTCGACGGAGCGGACGTCGAGGACGGCGTACCCGCCGACGACCTCCTTCGCCTCGGCGTAGGGTCCGTCGATACGGGCGATGGCTCCCGCCCTGAGCGTGAGCAGCGCGCCGGTCGATGTGGGGCCGAGGCCGCCGGTGTCGAGCAGGGTGCCGTTGGCGATCGCCTCGCCGATGTGGGCGTTCATGGCGTCCATCAGTTCGGCGGGGGGCGGGCCGACGGTCTCGGCCATCGAGAGCAGAACCATGTACTTCATGGGTCGATCCTTTCGCGGGTGGGTTGGTTTGGCGATGGTCGTGGTGGCTGGGTCCTAGCGGCCCGTGGTGCGCCGCACGGCGGTCAGCGCGACCGCGGTGGCGGCGAAGGCCGCGGTCATCACGGTGTAGAGGAACACCGTGCCGAGGGGCTGCATCGAGGTCATCGGGACGACCGGAAGCAGGACGGCGGCGACGAACGCCGGGACCGCCGCGCCGGGGGCCTTCCGGCGGAGTGCGACGCCGAGCGTCACCAGCAGGCCGACCAGGCCGAGGATGCCGATCCCGAAGCCGACGCCGTGCAGCACGCTGGCCGTGGTCAGCACCTCCTGCGGTCCTTGCGGAGCGCCGATCGGATAGCCGAACGACGGCTGCGGCGCGTTCAGCCCCGCGACGACCAGCCCGATGCCGAGAAGGCCGGCGAAGACGGCCGCGACGACACCCGACCGGCCACCGATGGTGCTGCGCAGCCCGATCCCGGACGCCGTGAAGAGCAGGCCGACCACGACGAAGACGGTGGCCTGGAGCCACCCGTCGGGGCCGATCAGCAGGAAGCTGAAGGCATGCTTCGTCGGGTCGAGGCCCTCCCGGAACGGCAGCTGTGCGAAGCCGGCGATGACGAACAGCGGGCCGGCTACGGCACCGGCCGCGACGAGGGCGGTCGATGTGGCCGGGTGGTAGGTGGCAATGGATGCGGTGGTGGTGCTGGTCATGGATCTCTCCTCGCTCTGACCGGGTCTGACTGGGTCGTCGCCATTGAGTCGAGCGGGGAGCCCCGATCCGGACATGGATCGAAGAGATATTTCCATCGGTGGC
>CALMIQ010000147.1 GCA_937863965.1 uncultured Micropruina sp. | reverse complement strand
GAGGTGATCGCCGGCTACGACCTGGTCATCGACGGCGCCGACAACTTCCCCACCCGTTACCTGGTCAACGACGCCTGCGTGGACGCCGGGCTGCCCCTCGTCTGGGGTTCGGTGCTCGGCTTCGCAGCCCAGGTGGCGGTGTTCTGGGACGCCGCCCCCGACGGTCAGGGCATTCAGTTGCGGGACGTGTTCCCCGAGCCGCCGGCGGCGGGCCTGGTGCCGTCGTGCGCGGAGGCCGGCGTCATCGGGGCGCTGGTCGCCCAGGCGGGCTCGGTGATGGCGATGGAGGCGATCAAGCTGATCACCGGCCTGGGAGTCCCGCTACTGGGCCGCATCCTGGTCATCGACTCGCTGGCCGGGCGCTGGGATCAGGTGCCCGTTCGACGGGCCTCGGCCGACGGCGTCACGGCGAGCCCGACCAGCCGGAGCAGCGCGTCGACCGGCCCGGACGACCGGGGCGGGGGTTCACCCGGCCCGACGTTGCGCCCTGAGGTTGCGGCGAGCCTCGTGGACGCCCCCCGCGGACCGACGATCCCCACCACCCACCCGGCTGCGGTCGGGATGCGCCTGCCCGAGCGGGACACGGCATTCCTGCTCGACGTCCGCGGACCGGACGAATTCGCGGCCGGAGCCGTCCCCGGATCGGTGAATGTCCCGCTGCCCCGCCTGCTGGACGGCGTCCTCGACGAGGTCCCCGACGACGGCCCGATCCTGGTGATCTGCCGCAGCGGTGCCCGGGCCGAGGTCGCCGCCGCCAGCCTGATCGCGCGCGGCTACACCGACGTCCGGGTCCTCGAGGGCGGCCTGCTGGCGCTGGCGGCGTCCGACGGCTGAGCCGATTGTCACGACTCGTTCGTAGAATGTCCCGAACCGAGCCCAGAGGAGGGGCGATGACCGCGGACGCCGATCGGCCGGGCATCTTCCGGATCAAGCGAGTCTACGAGCCCGCCGAACCGACCGACGGGTACCGGGTGCTGGTCGACCGGCTCTGGCCGCGCGGGGTCTCCAAAGAGCGGGCCGCCCTGGGCCAGTGGCTGCGCGACGTGGCCCCGAGCACCGGACTGCGCAGGTGGTTCCACCACGATCCGTCCCTGATGGACGAATTCACCGCGCGCTACCGCGCCGAGCTGGACGCCAACCCGAGTGCAGTCCAGGCGCTGCTCGACCTCGTCCACAAGTACCCGGTGGTGACGCTGCTGTACTCCGCGCACGATCACGAGGACAACCAGGCCGTTGTACTGCAGGCCTACCTGAGGGAGGCGTTACCAAGTAGGCGCGGGCCTGACCCGAGATCGAGATCCCGGCTTCCGCCGGGATGACGAATGGGCCGGCCTGGACTCTCGGTCATCCCGGGCCCAACCCTCTCCGTCATCCCGGGCTCGACCCGGGACCTCACTCGGGCAAACGCCCGAGTATGACGTTGGGGTTCCTGGAAGTCATGCGTGACAAGGGACTACTCCGGTGCGTCGCCGCCCAGGTCGCGCTCGATCTCGGCCTGCCGCCCGGCCCGGGCGAGGCCGAGCAGGACGGCACCGGTCCCGACACTCAGCGGCAGCAGCAGGGCGGGGACCACCCAGAGCCCACCCTTGGTGGGACGCACCACGGTCATGCTCGCTCCCAGCGCGGCGACGAAGGTCGCGCCGGCCATCGCCCCCGCCCGGGTCGGGCCGGGACGCTCGGCGAGCGCCGCCCACCCGGCCAGGCCCACGGCACCGGCGGTCACGGCGATGTCGGTCGCCGCGGCGCGACGCTTGGACACCCAGTGATCGGGCCGGCCCGCGGCGTCCCAATGGGAGGCCAACCGGGGCGGCAGCGACCGCCCGCGGACCAGGTAGTGGAGCGCGGTCGCCCCGGCCAGCAGGACCGGGAGGGCGGCGGCGGTGCGGAACGCGTCGTCCGGGGTGGAGGTGAAGGGCACCGCCTCGGCGTCCGGTTCGATCAGGCCGAGCCGGACCGCCAGCGCGCCGGCGTTGAGATCCCAGCCCAGCCCGACCGCCCGCGGCAGGAACAGCCGCGGGTCGCTGGGCCGCCACCAGGTGTCGGCGATCCGCTCCCAGACTCCACGCAGGCGCAGGCCGGACGGCCAGCGGGCCGACCCACCGAGGTCGCCGGCCACCTCCTCGGGACGCATCGCGGCCAGCAACTGCTCGACGTCCGCCGCCGTCGAGGCCGGATCCAGTCGCTCGCACAGATGGCTGGCCAGATCCTCCCGGACGCCTGCCCGCAGGTCGCGGGCGGTGACCTCCGCGGCGGCGTCCAGGAACCCCTGCGCGACCGCCCTGGCCTCCGGCCGCAGCTCGTCGATCGATCGGATCATCACCGCACTCCCTTCAGAATGTCCTCCAGTGCCGCGGCGACCGCGGCGAATTCCCTTGCCATGGCCCTCAGCCGGGCCCGTCCTGCATCGGTCAGCGCGTAGTACTTGCGCGGCGGCCCGACCGGTGACTCCTGCCAGGTGGCGCTGACCAGGCCGGCCTTGGCCAGCCGCGCCAGCAACGGATAGACGGTGCCAGCGGTGAGCGCCAGGCCGGGTCGTCCGGCCAGTTCGTCGACCAGGCTCGACCCGTAGCGCGACTCGCTCTCGAGCAGCCCCAGGACGGCCAACTCCAGGACGCCCTTGCGGAGCTGGGATCCCCAGGGTCCGGGATCGTTCGTCATGGGTTCATTGTATGACCTGCTACCTTGCATCACAAGATAGTGGAACTTCACGACACGCCGGCATCACGCACGGCCACCCCCGAGTGACGTAGAGTCGGCCGCGCACTGGTCTCCGCCGTCGACCTCGACGGTGGAGAGGCAAGAGGGAACCCGGTGGGAATCCGGGACTGCCCCGCAGCGGTGTTCGGGAACGACCTCCGTCAACAAGCACTGGGCCGATGGCCTGGGAAGCGACGGACAGTAGGTGGATCGACGGATCCGGGCCCGAGAGTCCGAAGACCTGCCAGGGCCCGGGCCGCAGCCGCGGTCCGGCAGGCAGCGACCGCCAGGGACGGTTTCGCCTCGCGCACGGGCCTCGTCCGGCGTCGACGGTGGTTCCGGCCATGGCGGCCGACACGCCCCGACCACGCCATCCCGGTGGCGTGGTGGGGACGACTCGCGAAGGAGAGTTGCGTGACCACCATCCGGCAGCCCCGGCACCCACGCTCCACACTGGGCCATCCGGCCCACATGACGAGGACCACTCCCCCGACGTAGTCCCGATCGCGGCCGCCTTCCCCAACCCGAACCGCCCGCCATCAGGCTCGTACAGAGGTCGCCGACCGGCGTCCGAGGTCATCGAAAGCCACTGGCAGGGCGGCGCGCAGCATGCCCCGAGACGCCGACCGCGACACCCCAAACACAACATCTAGTGGTTCTTGCGCGGCGCAACCCATATGTGTAGTGTCCATGACTGACACCGATGGAACTACACCGGTGTAACCCGATTCACGGAAGGACCCGCCATGACGATCACCGTCTACAGCAAGCCCTCGTGTGTGCAGTGCACCGCCACCTACCGCGCGCTCGACCGGGCCGGTCTCTCCTACGACGTGGTCGATCTCTCGGCGGACGAGCAGGCGCTCGCCCAGGTCCTGGAACTCGGCTACCAACAGGCGCCGGTCGTCTTCGCCGACGACGAGCACTGGGCCGGCTTCCGGCCGGACCGGATCAAGGCGACCGCGGCCCGCGTCCAGGCTGCCTGAGCACGAGCTGGACCGGCATCGACGAGGACTCACCGGGCTGGTCCTGGCAGACAGGACCCGATCCCCGGCCTCGACAGTGCTCGACCGACGCAGCGCCCGATCCCAGACCTCGACGAACGCGACCAGCGAGACCTGCCGGCCGAGTTCCGACCACTCCCTTCACCCCCCAACCGACACCATGAGGAGGCAGCGATGGTCCACATCGTGTACTTCTCCTCGACCTCGGAGAACACCCACCGCTTCGTTGCCAAGCTCGGCGTCGACGCCCAGCGCATCCCGCTGCGCGCTGCCGAACCCCACCTGCGCGTGGACCGTCCGTTCGTCCTGATCGTCCCCACCTATGGTGGCGGCAACGGGCATGGGGCCGTCCCGAAGCAGGTGATCCGGTTCCTCAACGACCCGGACAACAGGCGCCGGCTGTTGGGTGTGATCTCGGCCGGCAACACCAACTTCGGCGCGGCCTACTGCCTCGCCGGCCACATCATCGCCCGCAAATGCGCGGTGCCGCACCTGTACCAATTCGAACTCATGGGGACGCCCGACGACGTCGAGGCCGTCCGCGAAGGACTCATATCGCTATGGCAACCACTGTGCTCACCGACACCGGCGTAGAGACGATTCCCGCCGAGGTCGATTACCACGCCTTGAACGCGCTGCTGAACCTGTACGACGCGGACGGCAACATCCAGTTCGACGCCGACCGGCGGGCCGCGCACCAGTACTTCCTGCAGCACGTCAACCAGAACACGGTCTTCTTCCATTCCCTGAAGGAGAAGCTGGACTACTTGGTCGAGCACGGCTATTACGAGCAGCAGGTGCTCGACCACTACGACTTCGACTTCGTGAAGTCGTTGTTCAAGCGGGCCTACGCGGTGAAGTTCCGATTCCCCACCTTCATGGGGGCGTTCAAGTACTACACCTCGTACACGCTGAAGACCTTCGACGGTTCGCGCTACCTGGAGCGCTTCGAGGACCGGGTGTGCATGGTCGCCCTCACCCTGGCCGCCGGCGATCGCCGGTTGGCCGAGCGCCTCACCGACGAGGTCATGGCGGGCCGCTTCCAGCCCGCCACGCCGACCTTCCTGAACGCCGGCAAGGCGCAGCGGGGCGAGCTGGTGTCCTGCTTCCTGCTGCGGGTCGAGGACAACATGGAGTCGATTGCCCGGGCGATCAACTCCTCGCTGCAGTTGTCGAAGCGCGGCGGCGGGGTGGCGCTGTCGCTGACCAACATCCGCGAGGCGGGTGCGCCGATCAAGAAGATCCAGAATCAGTCCTCGGGTGTGATTCCGGTGATGAAGCTGCTGGAAGACTCGTTCTCGTACGCCAACCAGTTGGGTGCCCGGCAGGGTGCCGGCGCGGTGTATTTGCACGCCCACCACCCCGACATCATGCGATTCCTCGACACCAAGCGCGAGAACGCCGACGAGAAGATCCGGATCAAGACCCTGTCGCTGGGCGTCGTGATTCCCGACATCACGTTCCGGCTGGCCCGCGACAACGAGGACATGTACCTGTTCAGCCCCTACGACATCGAGCGGGTCTATGGCGTGCCGTTCACGGAACTCTCGATCAGCGAGAAGTATGCCGAGCTGGTCGACGACCGGCGGATCACCAAGTCGAAGATCAACGCCCGGAAGTTCTTCCAGACGCTGGCCGAGATCCAGTTCGAATCGGGCTACCCCTACATCGTCTTCGAGGACACGGTGAACCGGGCCAATCCGATCGACGGCCGGATCACGATGAGCAATCTGTGCTCGGAGATCCTCCAGGTCTCCACCGAGTCGACCTATACCGAAGACCTGTCGTACGCCGAGATCGGCAAGGACATCTCCTGCAACCTCGGGTCGCTGAACATCGCCAGGGCGATGGATTCGCCGCACTTCGGCGGCACGGTCGAGACCGCGATCCGGGCACTGACCGCCGTCTCCGACCAGTCGAACATCGCCTGCGCGCCGAGCATCGAGCGCGGCAACGCGATGAGCCACGCGATCGGGTTGGGTGCGATGAACCTGCACGGCTACCTGGCCCGGGAGTCCATCCACTACGGCTCGCCCGAGGGCCTGGACTTCACCAACATGTACTTCTACACGGTCACCTTCCACGCGATCGCGGCGTCCTGCCGGCTCGCCCGGGAGCGCGGCCAGAGTTTCGACGGGTTCGAGCGCTCGGCGTACGCGTCCGGTGCGTACTTCGTCCGCTACATCGAGGGCGACTGGACGCCGCGGACGGCCAAGGTGGCCGAACTGTTCGCCCGCTCCGGGATCGCGCTGCCCACCCCGGACGACTGGCGCGCGCTGGCCGCCGAGGTGGCCGAGTACGGCATGTACAACCAGAACCTGCAGGCCATTCCGCCGACCGGTTCGATCAGCTACATCAACCACTCGACGTCCTCGATCCACCCGATCGTCGCCAAGGTCGAGATCCGCAAGGAGGGCAAGATCGGCCGCGTCTACTACCCGGTGCCCTATCTCACCAACGACAACCTGGAGTACTACCGGGACGCCTACGAGATCGGCCCCGAGGCGATCATCGACACCTACGCCGAGGCCACCAAGCACGTCGACCAGGGCCTCTCGCTGACCCTGTTCTTCCCCGACAACGTCAGCACGCGCGACCTCAACCGGGCCCAGATCTACGCCTGGAAGAAGGGCATCAAGACGCTGTACTACATCAGGCTTCGGCAGCTCGCCCTGGAGGGCACCGAGGTCGAGGGTTGCGTCAGCTGCGCCCTGTGATCAGGGACGGTTC
>CALMIQ010000146.1 GCA_937863965.1 uncultured Micropruina sp. | reverse complement strand
CCGACCGGACGCGGCCGGGCGCGGAGCGGCCCACGCACGGAGAGATCGAGACGCTCGTCCCCGACGTGACCGCGTCCACGCGGCTCGCGCCGCTGCATGACCGGACCGGCCAGCCCGTCCGGCCGTGGACGATCTGGCTGTCCGCCACCCTGCTGTTCGGTGGCGCCGCCGCGGTGACCGTCGGGTTGCTGCTGGCGATGTGGCAGATGGCGTCCCCCTGGCAGCGGGTCAGCGCCGAGGAGTGGACGAAGGTCGACAGGTTCAACGAGGCGACCTGGCTGACCGCACAATTCCCCAGTGAACCGGCCAGCGGGATGAGGGTGTTGTTCGCCATCCTGTGCTGCCTGATCGCCGTGCTGGTCGCGGGTGCGGCGAGTGTCGCGGGCTACTACGCCTTCGCCGGCTACCGCTGGACCCGGATCGGGGCGCTCGTGGCGCTCGGCGTGTCCCTGCTCGCGCTGCTGCTCACCCCGATCGCGGCCATCTCGATCGGACTGGTGGCGCTCGGTGCGGCACCGCTGTGGCTGCCGGCCTCGAACCGTTTCTTCGCCCGCTGGCATCTGATCCGGCACCCGCGGATCGCCTACTCGGAGCCGATCGACCAGGTCATCTACGGCCCGCTGCCGCGTTACCGCTGACTCCGGTCCAGCGGCGTCGACGCTATGCGCCGCCGCTCCTGGCCTTGGCGTTCGCCTCGGTCTCGGCCAGCTTCGTGAGCAACTCGTCGGTGCGTTCCTCCTGCTCCAGGGTCTCGGTGAGCAGGTCGGCGGCCTCGCCCACGCCGAGCAGCTCGGCCCACCGGCGCAGCGTGCCGTAGCGGGCGATCTCGTAGTGCTCCACCGCTTGTGCGGAGGCGATCAGGCCGGCGTCCAGGGCCGAAGTTCCCTCGTACTCCTCGAGCACCTCGTCACCCTCCTTGAGGAGTCCGTCGATGGCCTCGCAGCGCTTCGAGCGGGGCTTGCGGTCGAAGAGTTCGAAGACCCGTTCGAGTCGGACGATCTGACCTTCCGTCTCGTCGTGGTGCTTGTGGAACGCGGCCTTCAGTTCGTCGGACGCGGCGGCCGCCTCGAGCTGCGGCAGGGTCTTCAGGATGTGCCTCTCGGCGTAGTAGACGTCCCGCAGCGTGTTCTGGAACAGGCTGTCGAGTCCTTTGTCGGCCATCGTGGCTCCTTACGAGAAACGCGTGGTTGCTGACTCTCGACTACCCCGGCGCGCCCTCGGCCAAACCCCGCCCGAGCGGTCCGACGGCTCCACCGCGGCGGAGGGATGCCGGGCGTGCATCGATACTGGGCGACATGAGTCGACCCTTCTCGTCGGCCGCCTCGACCCCGGCCGCCTGGATCGGGACGTCGGGCTGGACCTACGACAGCTGGCAGGGACCGGTGTATCCGGCCGACCTGGCGGCGGGTGCCCGGCTGCAGTTCTATGCCGACCACTTCGACACCGTCGAGCTGAACGCGAGCTATTACCGCTGGCCGCCGGACACCTCGTTCCGCTCCTGGCGCCGCCGGCTACGGCCCGGCTTCGCCTTCACGGTCAAGGCGCCTCGCGGTCTCACCCACGCCAAGCGGCTCTACGAGCCGGAGCGCTGGATCGCCCGGATCCGCAGTTCGCTGGCCCTGCTCGGCGACCGGCTCGGCGTCCTGCTGGTGCAGCTGCCGCCCGGGATGCCGCGGGACGACGCCCGGCTCGACTACTTCCTGGCCGCGGTCCCCGACACGATTCCGGTCGCGGTCGAGTTCCGCCACGACAGCTGGCACACCGACGCCGTCTTCGACCTGCTGGAGCGGCACCGGGCGGCCTACGTGGTGATGAGCGGCGCCGGGTTGCCCTGCATCCTGCGGGCCACTGCCGGCTTCGTCTACGTCCGCTTCCACGGCCCCGATCATCAGTACCTGTACGGCGGCAGCTACGACGACGCCGCGATGGCCTGGTGGGCGGATCGGATCGCGGAGTGGCGGGCGTCCGGCCGCACCGTCTTCGGCTACTTCAACAACGACGCCGGCGGCAACGCCTTCCGCAACGCGCTGACGCTGAGGCACCTGCTGCGCCAGCGCGGCGGCTAGGAGGCCGATCTTCGCTGGTCGAGCCCGGCGAGACCTCTCTGGTCAGGGGGTTTCGACGAGCTCGACCAGCGGATCGGGCATCTGATCAGCGCGGCCACGGGTACCGCCGACTGTCGGACACCGGCCCGATTGACCGGCGGCCCCACTGGGTACGCCTCCGACATGACAACGACCTCGAACGACCAGAACAAGGGCTTCCCACCCCAGGAGCAGCAGCCGCCGGGCCTGACCGACGAGATGACGCCGGTTCCCGACCACGGTGAGCAGTCGTACCGGGGCAGCGGCAAGCTGACCGGCAAGCGGGCGCTGATCACCGGCGGCGACTCCGGCATCGGCCGGGCCGTCGCGATCGCCTTCGCCCGCGAGGGCGCCGATGTCGCGATCAACTACCTGCCGGCCGAAGAGGTCGACGCCGCCGAGACCGCGTCCTGGGTCGAGCGGGCCGGACGCCGGGCCGTCACCGTGCCGGGTGATCTCACCGACGTGGCGACCTGCAAGGAGATCGTCGGCTCGGCCGTCCAGGAGCTCGGGGGCCTCGACATCCTGGTCAACAACGCCGGCTTCCACTTCACCAAGGGTGACTCCGGCACCCTGGAGGGCCTCGACCCGGAGACCGTCGAGCGGGTGCTGAAGACGAACCTGTCGGCCACCCTATGGCTGTGCCAGGCCGCGCTGCCGCACCTCGGCGAGGGGTCGGCGATCATCAACACCAGCTCGATCCAGGCCTACGAGCCGTCCGGCTCCATGCTGGACTACGCCGCGACGAAGGCCGCCATCAACAGC
>CALMIQ010000145.1 GCA_937863965.1 uncultured Micropruina sp. | reverse complement strand
CCCGCCACGCCGCAACCGCTGCCCAGCGCCAGCAACGCGACCAGCAGCAAGCAACGAGAACCGAGCCCCCCGCTCATGAAACCAGTCTGGCAGTGGGGGCAAGGCGCCGTTCCCTCGCCGCCGGACTTGCCTGAGATGCGGCTTTGACTTCGCCCAACTCCGGGGTCCGGGTGCGACAGTGCGGGGCCCTAGCTGACAGGATGACGGCCATGCTCGACCCAGCCACCTACTCCACGCTGTCTGCGCTGGACATCACCCGCGAGGTCAACGCCGGGCAGGTGGCCGCGGTCGCGATCGCCGCCGCAGCGCTCGAACTGGCCGAGCAGCGCGGCCCGCGGTACGGCGCGTTCACCCATCTGGCCGCCGACCGCGCGATGGCGGACGCCCGCCGCACCGACGAGCGGATCGCGGCCGGTGAGCGGCTGCCGCTGGCCGGCGTCCCCTGCCCGATCAAGGACCTCAACCAGGTCGCCGGGCTGCCCTGGGAGGCCGGCAGCGCCGCACTGCGCGGCAATCGCGCGGACGTCGACGACCCGATCGTCGGCTGGTTCGCGGACGCCGGCACGACCATGGTCGGGAAGACCTCGGTTCCGGAGTTCGGCCTGCCCTGCTACACCGAACCCGACACCGGACGGCCGGCCGTGACCCCGTGGGATCCGAGCCGTTCCGCGGGCGGCTCCAGCGGGGGAGCGGCGGCCGCCGTGGCGGCCGGCATCGTGCCGATCGCACACGCCTCCGACGGCGGCGGCTCGATCCGCATCCCGGCGTCCGCCTGCGGCCTGGTCGGGCTGAAGGTCAGCCGCGGCCTGATCTCGTCCGGAAACCGTCCGCCCGGCCCGGGGCTGGGCACCGACGGCGTCCTGACCCGGACGGTGCGCGACACCGCGCTCGCGCTGGACGTGCTGGCCGGCCCGCGTCCGGGCGACACCTACTGGGCGCCGCTGGCGACCGGCAGCTACCTGGACGCCTGCGACCGGACGCCGCCGCGGCTGCGCGTCGGCGTCCTGACCACCCCGGTGATCGCCGACGACGCCGACGTGCACCCGGCCTGCCTGGACGCCGCGGCCAGGGCCGCAGCCCTGCTGGAAAGCCTCGGCCATCAGGTCACGGACGCGCCCGTGCCGTTCGCCGCCGAGCAGTGGCGGGCGTTCGCATCAGTGTGGGCGGTGGGTGCCCTGGGCATCCCGCTGGCGCCGGACGCCGAGGGTGCGCTCACCCCGCTGACCCGCTGGCTGCGGGACGCCGGACGGGCCTCGACCGCCCTGGAATATGCGCAGGCGCTGGCCGCCATCCAGCTGCTCACCCAGCAGGTCGCCGAGGCGTGGCACGACTTCGACGTGATCGTCACGCCGACCCTAGCCCAGCCGCCGGCCCCGCTGGGCAGCCTGCGCGACGACGCCGACCCGGCCGCCGACTTCGCCGCCCAGACCCGGTTCACGCCTTGGACGTCGATCTACAACCTGACCGGACGCCCGGCGATCAGCCTGCCGCTGCACGCCGCCCGGGTGGACGGACCGGAGTCGCCGGAACTGCCGATCGGGGTGATGCTCGGCGGCCGTTTCGGCACCGAGGACATCCTGCTCGGGCTGTCGGCCGCGCTCGAAGCGGTCGCGCCGTGGGGACGGGCGCGGCTGGGGTGAGAGGGACGGGGGGCTGCGCCTCGCCGTGCAAGCCCCAACCGTTCACCCGGTCCTGGCGCGACCGTTACCCGGTCCAGGCGGGACCGTGCACCCGGTCCAAGCGCGACCGTTTCTCGTCATCCCGGGCGCGACCCGGGATCTCACGCCTGGAGCGGATCGAACCCCGCCCGGTTCACCAGATCTTCACCCGCTGTTCGGGCGGCAGCCACAACGCGTCGTCGCCGGTCACCCCGAAGGCGTCGTAGAAGGCCGGCACGTTGCGCACCACCTGGTTGCAGCGGAACTCGTCGGGCGAGTGCGGGTCGTTGGTCAGCTGGGTGATCAGCGCCTCGGGCCGGGACTTGTGCTGCCAGGCCCGCGCCCAGGACAGGAACAGCCGCTGCGCCCCGGTCAGGTCGTCGACCGGCGCGGGCTCGTCGTCGCCGACCGCCAGCCGCCAGGCCTGGTAGGCGATCGACAACCCGCCCAGGTCGCCGATGTTCTCACCGATGGTGAGTTCGCCGTTGACGTGGTGACCGGGAGTCTGCGCCGGCGTCAGCTCGTTGTACTGCTCGATGAGCGCCTTCGTCCGGTCCTCGAATGACTCGCGGTCCTCCGGCGTCCACCAGTCGCGCAGCTTGCCGTCGCCGTCGCAGGTCGATCCCTGGTCGTCGAAGCCGTGGCCGATCTCGTGCCCGATCACCGCGCCGATCGCGCCGTAGTTGACCGCGGCGTCGGCGTCCTCCTCGAAGAACGGCGGCTGCAGGATCGCGGCCGGGAAGACGATCTCGTTCCGCAGCGGATGGTAGTAGGCGTTCACCGTCTGCGGCGTCATCAGCCACTCGTGACGGTTGATCGGCCCGTCCAGCTTCGACAGCGCGTAGTCGCTCTCGAAGGACGCCGAGCGCAGCACGTTGCCGAGCAGGTCGTCGGCGTCCACCTCGAGGCCGGAGTAGTCACGCCACTGCTGTGGATAGCCGATCTTCGGGATGAACTTGGACAGCTTGTCCAGCGCCTGCGTCCGGGTCGGCTCGGTCATCCAGTCGAGCGCGCCGATCGAACGCCGGTAGGCCTCGATCAGATTCGCGACCAGTTCGTCCATCCGTTGCTTGGCGACCGGCGAGAAGTGCCGCTCGACGTACAGCTTGCCGACCGCCTCGCCCAGGCAGCGCTCGACCAGGGTGATGCCGCGCTTCCAGCGCTCTCGGTTGGCCGGGATGCCGTTCAGCACCGTGCCGTAGAACCCGAATCGCGCCTGGACGAACGCCTCCGGCAGGTACGGCGACAGCGCCGACAGCAGGTGGAACCGGGCCCACGCCCGCCAGGCCGGCAGCCGCTCGGAGCCCAGCAGGTCGGACAGCTCGACCACGAAGGACGGCTGCGCGTCGATCAGCTGCTCCAGCTCGCCGACTCCGGCTGCTCGCAGCATGCGCAGCCAGTCGGTCCGCTCGGCGAACGGCTCGGGCCGGGTCGGGTTGTACATCTGCCGCAGGTCACGGGTGCGCACCTTGTCCCA
>CALMIQ010000144.1 GCA_937863965.1 uncultured Micropruina sp. | reverse complement strand
AGGGTGGTCTGTGCCGAGGGCACGCTGCTCGACGAGCACCTGGCCTGGATCGAGCATCGGGAGCGGACCGGCGAGACGGTCCTGCCGATGGCCGGGCTCGATGCGTCGGTGGCCTTCCTGCTGGACGGATCGTGGCGGCTGCGTCCCGAGGGCACCGCGTACTCGCACCGGATCGAGGGCACCCGCCAGCCCCGGACGCCGGAGCGGGTGGTCAACGGCGCGTCGCGCCGGGCGGGCAGCCTGCAGGCCGATCTGGCCGGCATGGGCCGCTACCACGGTGAACTCCACCTGATGCGCACCGACCGGCCGCTGCTGGCCGGGCAGGCGCTGGTCGGCGGGCTCGCCGGCCCGTACGCCGGGCTGATCGACTGCCTGCGGCCCGGTGACACGGTGCGCTTCGTCGCCGCGTGAGTTCCCCCGTCGGTCGGGGCCGGGCGCGGCCGTCCAGTGCCGGACCGGGTCAGCCGGTCGGACCTGATCAGCGCTTCTCCACCCGGACGCCGTTGCGGCTGCCGGCCACCTGGCGTCCGGTCCCGGTGTCGCCGATGGTGACGAAGGTGAGCAGGGCGCTGCGGGAGCGGTCGGAATGCTGCACGACCACGACGTTCACGTCGTCCCCGGTGATGTCGTCGAGATAGTCGACCCGCACCTGGTACCGCAGCTCCCAGGCGTCCAGTCCGTCGAGCCGGATCGCCTTGCTGGTCTTCGGCACCATCCGGCCCTGGCTGATCGGGTAGAACCGCTCGATGGAGTCCTCGGCGATCGCCTCCGCCTGCTGCCGCAGCGAGCCGGTCAGCGACCGGGGCTGGATGCCGGCCAGGATCACCTCACTCACCCACATCGGGGCGATCTGCCGCTGCAGCCCGGTGGCGCAGACCGCCCACGGAATCGAGCGCACGGCGTTCACCGTCCACCGCGAGTCCCGGATCACCGGGACGCTCAGCCCACCGCCGTAGAGCCTTCCCGCCACCACCGCGGTGTCGTAGCGCGGGCAGGGCAGGCTGGTCTCCCGCGGACGCGTCGGTGTCGGTGTCGGCGTCGGGGTGGGTGTAGGTGTGGGTGACGGCGTCGGGGTCCGGCTCGGGGTGGGCGTGGGTGACGGCGTCGGTGCGCTGGTCTCGTCCCAGGCCGACACGGTCGGGCGCGGCACCGAACTGTTCGCGGTGGGGGAGGGCGTTCCCCCGAACAGCTGCGGCAGCGCGAACACGGCGATCAGTGCCAGCACCACCACGCCCGCCAGGAGCGCCCAGATCGTCGCCGGGTTCCTCCCGTCCCAGCCGGGCATCCCCTTGCCGGGAGCGCCCTTGCCGGAACCCCGGGCGCCGCGCGCGGCCGTGCCGGGAGTCCCCGTGCCCGGCGTCTCCGTGCCGGGCGCCCCGGAGGCGGGGTCGGGCGACAGCTGGTGGGTCCAGGCCGAGCCGTCCCAGTACCGGAACATGCCCTGCTGGCCGCCGGGATCGGGATACCAGCCCGGTTGCGCCATCAGCAGCCTCCTCCTCGCCTGCCCGCAATCATGCCTCGCGGACGGTC
>CALMIQ010000143.1 GCA_937863965.1 uncultured Micropruina sp. | reverse complement strand
CGGAACCGTCCCCGCGAAGCGAGATCCGCTCGCCGGAGACGGTTCTCCCGGCCGTATCGGACGTCCGCCGCTTCGGCGTCCCGGCCGAGCCGCTGGGTAGGAATACTCACGCGGCTGCGGTATCACCGACGCCGGTCGGCCGGTCCTTCGGGGCATCGGCTCGCCTCTCCGTGGCGGCCATGATCGAAGGGAACGCCCATGACCATCACCCCCACCACCAGCCCTCGGCAGCGGTTCCTGCAGCTGTGCGTCGCCCTGCTGATGGCGCTGTCCGGCGCGGTCGGCGTCTCGGTCGCCGCGGCGTCCCCCGCCCACGCGCTGTGCGCGGCACAGCCGATGGCCGGCAACTGGAGCAACATCGACCCGAACACCAGGGCTTTGACCCGGGTCAATGTCGTGTTCGTGTGCGACGACGTCCGCCGCTGCGACAGCAACGGCAACTGCACCGGTGGCCAGAGCTACTTCACCCTGCGTCCGTTCGGCAAGTGCTCGCCCACCGACTGCGACTGGGGCACCAAGCGCGCCACCTCCATGGGCGACGGGTGGGAACGTGCCACCTACGGCTACAGCTGGGCGACCAAGTACGTGTGGGTGAAGACCTACGTGTTCAGCGGACGCACCTACCTTCGGGTCTACACCTTCACCGACTTCACCGCCGCCGACGGCCGCACGGACTACACCACGGACGAGTGGATGCTGAAGTGAGCGGAGCGATCGGGCTACCGCACCACCCACGGCTCGCGCGGCAGTTCCGCCGGGTCGAAGCGCTCGAGTAGTTGCCTGGCAGTCACCGGTTCGTCCGGTCCGGCCAGGTCGAGCGAGTGGGCCAGCCGGTTGAGCACCTGCGCCGGCGTCACGCCGGCGCGGGTCAGCTCGGCGAGCGTGACCGCGCCGTCTCGCTTCGCCAGCCGCCTGCCGTGGACATTGACCGCCAGGGGGACGTGCGCGTACCGCGGCACGGCCCCGCCCAGCCGGCGGGTCAGCCACGCCTGCCGCGGCGAGCTCGACAGCAGATCGTCGCCGCGCACCACCTGGTCGACGCCCTGGGCGATGTCGTCCACGACCACCGCCAGGTTGTAGGCGGGCACCCCGTCGTTGCGGACGACCACGAAGTCGTCGACGGCCCCGGTGACCTCGCCGGCCCACAGGTCGGTGACCGTCTGGACGGCGCCCGCGGCCCGCACCCGGGTCGCCGGCGGACGCTCCCGGCGCCGGCGCGTCCGCTCGGCCTCCGACAGCCGCAGGCAGGTGCCGGGGTAGGGGCGGTAGCCGTCGTCGTGCGGGGCGGACGCCGCCTCGGCGATCTCGCGCCGGGTGCAGAAGCACTCGTAGGTGTCCAGCCGGGTCACCGCCTCGGCATAGCCCGGCAGCCGTCGCGACTGCCAGGCAACCTCACCGTCGAAGTCCAGCCCGATCGCCGCCAGGTCGGCGAGCTGCCGGGCGGCCACCTCGGGCGCCGCGGCGACCCGCTGGGTGTCCAGGTCCTCGATGCGCAGCAGGAACCGCCGGCCCGAGCCGCGGGCGAGCAGCCAGGCGACCAGCGCCGTCCGCAGATTCCCCAGATGGAGATCCGAGGTGGGGGAGGGGGCGAACCGGCCGGCCATGCCGCGATTCTCGCAGGATTGCGCGCGGCGCGTTGATAACCTCACGACGACCCCAGGCAGGCAGGAGGAACGATGGCGCCACGCAAATCCGAGCGCATCATGAACCTCGCCATCTGCCTGCTGATGGCCCGCCGCTTCCTGGACAAGAACCACATCCGGGAGGTCGTCGAGGGCTACGCGGGACTGTCCGACGCCGCCTTCGAACGCACCTTCGAGCGGGACAAGGACGATCTGCGGGCGATGGGCGTCCCGGTCGAGACCGGCAGCAACTCGCCGCTGTTCCCCGACGAGGTCGGCTACCGGATCCGCCGTCAGGACTTCGAACTGCCCCCGATCGACTTCACCGCCGCCGAGGCGACGGCGCTCGGCCTGGCCAGCCAGGTCTGGGGGACCGCCACCATCGCCGAACGCACGGTGAGCGCGCTCGCCAAGCTGCGCGCCGCCGGGGTCGACCCGGACGCCTCGCGGCTGAGTGGCATCAGCCCCCGCATCGGCGCCAAGGAACCGGCCTTCGAACCGCTCTGGCAAGCGACGATGACCAGGACCAGGGTCGCGTTCGGCTACCGCGGCGTCCCCCGTGAGGTGGAGCCGTGGCTGCTCACCTACCGGCGCGGGTCGTGGTACCTGGCGGGACTCGACCGCACCCGTCAGGCTCCCCGGATGTTCAAGCTCGCCCGGATCGAGGACGCCCCCAAGCCGGTCGGCAAGCCCGGCTCCTACGTGCTGCCCGACGACGTCGATCCGGCCGCGCTCACCCGCTCGCTGGAGCCGGCACCACCGACCGCGCACGCGCTGGTGGCGATCCGCGGCGACTCCGCGCCCGACCTGCGGCGCCGCGGCGTCCCGGTCGAGTCTCCCGCCGGGCTGCCGCCCGGTTTCACGGCCTGGCGCGTGCCGTACACCAACGACCGGGACTTCGTCACCGAGGTCTGCGGCCACGGACCGGCCGTGCTGGTGCTGGAACCCGTCGCGGTGCGCACGCGGGTGATCGAACGGCTGGCGGAGGTGGCGGCGCGATGAGCACCTCGATGGATCAGGTGTCCCGGCTGCTCGCGCTGGTGCCCTACCTGCAGGCCCATCCGGACGCCGACCTGGCCGAGACCGCCGCGGCGTTCGGGGTGACCCAGCGCCGGCTGCTGGCCGACCTGGAGGTGCTGTGGTTCGTCGGCCTGCCCGGCGGGATGCCCGGCGACCTGATCGACATCGACATGGACGCCGTCGAGGAACACGGCCGGATCAGCCTCAGCAACGCCGACTACCTGTCCCGTCCGATGCGGTTCACCATCGAGGAGGTGACCAGCCTGATCGTCGCGCTGCGGGCCGTCCGCGAGGTCACCGGGGGTGTGGCCGGCGAGGCGGTCGATTCGGCGCTGGCCAAGCTGTCGAAGGTCGC
>CALMIQ010000142.1 GCA_937863965.1 uncultured Micropruina sp. | reverse complement strand
ATCAACGAACTCGCGGCATGAAAACCATGCCTCCATTTTTTCGGGAACACTCCAGCCGTCGCCAAGTACGTCGACGGGCTCGGCGTCGCCGCCGAACACCACCTCGGACCACAGACCGTCGCACGATTGGACGAGCAGGCCGACCAAATCGTGCTGTGGCTCACCAGCGAACCCGCCTGGCCCACCCTCCGCAGCCACCTCCTCCAGATCGCCGCCACCGGAGCTGACGCGGTCGCCGTGCTCCGCGACGCCGTCACGCAGGACAGCCTCGACACCGCCCACGACGCGGCCGCCGTCCTCGACTGGCGCATCGACCCCACCCGACACCTTCCCACCGGACCACTCCCTTGGCTGGCCGGCATCCCCACCAAACTCACCGACGACCCGACCTGGGGGCCCTACCTCGACGCTCGCGCTCAGCAAATCAGCCAGCTTGCCCAGCAGCTCCGCCTCGACGCACCCGAACAGGCCCCCGCCTGGCAGACCCGCCTCCACCTCCCCGACCAGCTCGCCGCCGACCTGGCGCTGTGGAGAGCCGCCAACGCAGTCCCTGAGCACGACCTGCGGCCCACCGGGCCACCCGCCAGCACCGCTGCCGGCAGCCGCTGGCAGCACCGGCTCGACAGCCACCTCGCCGACGCCGGCATGCCCGACATCACCCCTTGGTGGCCACAACTCCAGCACCTCGGACGCCACCTCGCCAACGACCCCCGGCTCCCCCTGCTCGCCGGACACCTGCAAGACATCGCCGCCCTCGGCGGCGACGCCGCAGACGTCCTCGACCAGGCCCTCCACGACGGCCCCGTCCCCGCCAACAGCATCGCCTCCGCCCTCGACTACCGCGTGCACCGCCACGACCCCACCGCCGAGCGCTGGGAGCTCATCCAGCACACCACCACCGCCCGCCGGCCACCCGACCCCATCCCCGGCACCCACCACCAGCGCGACCGAGGCATCCCCATCTGAACCGAACGCAACCGCGAAGGAGACCCGTATGACCGCACAGCCAGCAAACGGACAGCCGGCCGAGTACCTGAGCTTGAAGGAAGCAGCCGAGCGCTATCACGTCAGCGCCATGACCCTGCGCCGACGCATCAGAACCGGCGACCTTCCCGCGGTTCACAGCGGGAGCCGGCTTATCCGGGTACCGGTCACCGCCCTCGATCAGCTGTTCAAGCCCGTCCCCAACGCCACCTGGTGGCGATGATGCGCCTCCGGGACGGGCGGGCGACAGCGCGACCTTGGGCGGTGTCGCACGCCACCGCTACCCTTGAGGAAGTCGAGGAGGTGAGCACAATGACCGAACGCGTGCTCTACCAGGACGTCATTCCGTACGAGATGCCGTCCAGCCTCGCCGCGCTCCACGGACCGACCGAGGGTGTCGTCGCCTTGCCGCTGACCGTGTACTGGGGCCCGGACGCGACCGCGGACCTGTCCACACCAGACGGTGTCGAGAAGGTCTACGAGAACGTCATCCGCGAAGGTACCAGGGACCTTCAGGAAGCCCTGCTCAGCGCCGGCCTGCTCCGTCGTGTCTGGCCGCAGCTCCGGCTGCCCAAACGGTGCCGCGACTCGTGGGAGGCACGCTTCCCCGAGTTGGCCGCTGCCTAGCATGCCCAGCTGGGACTTCCAGCGCGCGGTGGCCACGGTCATTCTCGGCGTCACCCAGGAGGACGGGTTCGCCTTGGCAGGGTCGGGCGCCATTCGCGAGCACGGCTTGACGGACCGGCCGACCCAGGACGTCGACCTGTTCACGATGAACGTCACCGAGGCACGGTTCGCTGACGCCGTCGGTCACGCCATGGCCGCCCTGAGCGAGCACGGTTACGACGCCTTGCTCACGCGCAGCGCGTCCCTGTTCGCAAGGCTCATCGTCACCAAAGGCGATGAGCAACTCGAGGTCGACCTGGGCGTGGACTGGCGGGGCCACGATCCGGTGATGTTCGACATCGGACCCGTCCTCGCCATCGACGACGCGGTCGCCAACAAGGTCGGAGCGCTGTACAGCCGCGCCGCGGCCCGTGACTTCCTCGACGTCGACTCCATCCGCCGCTCCGAGCGGTTCACCGACCCCCAGCTGCTCCAGCTCGCGGCCGAACACGACCCGGGGTTCGAGGAGAGCACGTTCGCCGATCAGCTCGGTCTCGTGTCTACCATCAGCCCAGGCTCCGTCACCGACTACGGCGTCACTGCTGAGTCGCTCGACGGCATCAGGGATCGGCTGCTCGCCTGGCGCGATCGGATCGTGCACCACCTCATGCCCCGGGTCAGCCACGACGCGTGGGAGACCATCGAACACCGGCCCGGCCACCGCCCCGATCCGCCCGGCCACCACAGACCCCCGGACAGAGGAGTTCCGATCTAGCCCGACCGTCAGCCTCGAAACGGCCCCGATGAGTGATCATCGGGGCCGTTTCGCGGTCTTCGTTGTTGCACGTATGTTGCACGTTTGGGTCCTCTGGAGAGGTCTCAAACTATCATGCCTTGTCAGAGCTCATAAATCGAGTGCCGGAGAAGGGACTTGAACCCTCACGCCCGAAGGCACAGGAACCTAAATCCTGCGTGTCTGCCAATTTCACCACTCCGGCGGCCGGGTCAGTCTACGGCTCGGGCTGCCAGGGTTCGAACGGCGCCAGGTCCGGGTCGTCGATGGGAAAGGTGCGCACCGGTCCCGGCCCGGTCTCGGCGGTCTCGAAGCGGACGGTGACCCGCCCGACGCCGGATCCCCACACCCAGCCGGGGCCGTACGCGCTGTGCCGGACGTCGACGCCCGGCGTGAATCGCCTTGTCACCGGCTCGACATCGGGAGTCTCGACGCGTTCGGTCGACACCGTCGGCTCCCCGGTCGACACCGGCTCGAAGAGGGCCTCCTGGGCCGCCTCGGTGAGCCCCGCGACGCCGACACCGAGCAGCCGGACGCCGCGCCGGGCGTCCACACCCTCCAGCAGCGACCGGGCGACCATGGCGATCGTCGAGGCGGCGTCGGTCGCGCCGTCCAGGGTCCGGGATCGGCTCAGGGTGGTGAAATCGGGGTAGCGCGCCTTGAGGGTGATGGTGCGGGCGAACAGCCTGGCGTGCTGAAGGCGTCCGGCGACCACGCCGGCATCGCGTTCGACGATCCGGGCGAGCTCGGCGCGGTCGGTCAGGTCATGTTCGAAGGTGTCCTCCACCGAGATCGATTTGGTCTCCCGTTCGGATTCGACCGTCCGGTCGTCACGGGCGAAGGCGAGCGCATGCAGTCCCTCCCCCGATGCCTTGCCGAGCTCCCGGACGAGCTCCGCGACAGACAGCCGCTGCACGTCGCCGACGGTCTTCACCCCCAGGCGGGCCAGCCGCTCCATCGTGACGGGGCCGACGCCGGGGATCGCCCGGGCAGGCAGCCCGGCGATGGTGGCCACCTCGGTGCCGGCCGGAATCAGCCGGACGCCGTCGGGTTTGGCCAGCTCCGAGGCCACCTTGGCGATGAACTTTGACGTGCCGATGCCTACGGACGCGGTCAGCCCGCCGGTGCGTTCCACGATGGTCGCCCGCAACGCCTCGGCGGCCGCCAGCAACGACGTCTCGTCCCAGGCCCGCTCGCCGGCCGCCAGGTCGACGAACGCCTCGTCCAACGACAGCGGCTCGACCAGCGGCGACAGCTCGCGCAGCGCCGTCATCACCAGGCCGCTGGCCTGCCGATATGCGCCGAACCGCCCGCCGAGGAACGCCGCGTGCGGACAGCGCCGCCGCGCCTCGTGCGCCGGCATGGCGGAATGCACCCCGAACACCCGCGCCTCATAGGACGCCGTAGCCACCACGCCGCGCTGCCCGATGCCGCCGACGATCACCGGCTTGCCGCGCAGCGACGGTTTGTCGCGCTGCTCGACGGCGGCGAAGAAGGCGTCCAGGTCGAGGTGCAGCACCGTCGGCCGGCTACGCATGGCCCCCGTCCAGCGAGTCCAGGTAGGCCTCGCCCCGGGGCGACAGCCGGTACCCGACCCGCAGGCTCTCGGTGAGCCCGAGCGCCTTGAGCTTGCGGATGTCGGCCTTCATCGGCCGCAGCTCCCGCCCGAGTTCCTCGGCGAGCACGGTCGAGACGGTTCCGGGGTTGTCACGAATCCACTCCAGGATCCGCCGGGTCCACGGCCCGGTGCGCTTCCCGGCGTCCAGCCGCGCCACGGCGGCGGTCAGCGCGGCCAGCTCGGCGGCGTCCGGACGCTGCTCGCGCAGCGCGATCCGGGGATCCTCACCGACCCAGCTCAACGCCACCCGGAAGATCCGTTCGCCGCCCCTGCCGCCGCGCGGGCCCCGGCGTCCGCCGCCCTGCAGCACCGTGAGCAGCCCGGCGACATCGGCGAAACCGGCGGACCGCGCATCCGCCTCGGTCAGCGACCCCAGGTCGACGATCTCGGTCACGGCGTCGAACCGGACCACCCCGGCCGCGGTGAGCTGGGTGCCGCCGGGCCTGACCCGCGGCTGCTCCCAGCGCCGGAAGGCGGCGGTGATCGTCCCGTCCCGGACGCCCTGGGCGATCCGCTGCGGCAGCAGCATCAGCGCCGCCGGTACCGGACGAAGGCGTAGCCGTCGCGCGGTTCACGGGAGACCTCCAGCCACTCGCCGGGATCGACGGATGGGAAGAACACCGTGCCCTCGGCCTCGGCGTCCACCTCGGTCAGGTCGAGTTCGGTGAGCACGGGCCATGCCTGCTGGTAGATCGTGCCGCCGCCGGCGACGTAGATCTCGTCGTCGAGGGACCGGGCAAGCGCCAAGGCCTCGTCCAGCGAGGCCACCGCATAGCCGACCGCGCGACCGTCACTGGGCAACTCGATGCGTGCCGGATCCCGGGTCACCACGATGGTCGTGCGCCCCGGCAGCCAGCGCCCGATCGCGTCGTGCGTGGCGCGTCCCATGATCATCGGGTGTCCGTGGGTGACCCGCTTGTACCGCGCCCAGTCCTCGGCGATCTCGAAAGGCTGGCGATGCCCGTCCCCGATCACCCCGTTGGAACTGACGATCGCGATGCCGATGATCCGCACGGCGCTGAGCTTACAGAGTGAACGCCACACGGCATTCATCACATGATGAAATACCGGTTCCCGCGAACTCAACCGGCGGAGGGCACGGCCACACTCATTGCGGCGTCCCCTCCAACTCGTGCACCAGCTCGTGGATCACGCGGTGCACCTGCGCGTTCCGCAGCGGACGGAAGTGTCCGGCCGCCTCCAGGGTCACATTACGGGCTCCGGTCAGCCGGCCGCCGCCGGGAATCACCTGGTCGTGGCTGGGCTGCAGCGCGATGATCCGCGCGTTCACCTCGACCTGCGCGGCCAGGTCGGTGATCGCCCGTCCCCGCGGCGCGAACAGCCCCAGCGGCGAGCGGGCGAGGATCGGCCAGGACAGCGAGGATCCGCCGAACGGCGTGCTCAGCGCCACCATCCCGCTGACCCGGTCGGCGACGTCCGGGTCGAGCATCACCAGCTTGCCGATCAGCCCGCCCTTGGAGTGCGCGACCAGGATCGCCCCGGTCAGCCGCCGCTCGCGTAGGTGGTCGGCGACGATCCGGGCGGCGTCCGGCAACGGCCCGCCGTTGCCACGCAGGGCCGGGATCAGGTGCACCGGATGGCCGTGGGCGTGCAGCGCCCGGGCCAACGGCACCAGGTAGGGCCAGCGCTCCCAGATGCCGGGCAACAACACCAGCGGGGTGTGGTGGGCCGCGTCGGGTCCGGCCTCCAGGAAGGCATCCGGGGTGCCCGCACGGACGAACGCCCGCAGCCACCAGGCCACCCCGTACGCCCAGTCGACCAGGCCGGCCGCCCATCGCCTCATGCCGTTCCGATACCCGCCAGGCCGAGCAGTTCGTCGGCCAGCTCGGGGTAGCGGTCGTGTACCAGGCCGTGGGCGGCGCCCGGGATGGTGATCATCCGTGCTCCGATCACCGCCGCCGCCAGCTGTTCGTGCCACGCCGGTGGGCTGACCCGGTCGAACTCGCCGCCGACCAGCAACAGCCGCGCCCTCGTCTCGGCCAGCCGGCGTTCGATCGGGTAGGCGATCACCTTGGGCATGGTGTCGCCGATCCAACGGACCCCGGCGCGGCAGTACGCCATCGTGGCGGCCAGCGCGTTGCCGGGCGGCTCGTGCAAGGCACCCTGGAGGAAGCGAAGCGCGACGCCGAGCCGCGATCGGCCGTCGGCCGCCACCACCGGTCCGACCAGCATGGCGGCGCTGCTGTAGGCCGGGTACTGGGCGAGGATCTCGGCCACCACCTGGGCGCCCATCGAGTGTCCGACCAGCAGCGGGTCGACGACGTCCAGCTCGTCCAAGGCCCGCTTCACCACGTCGGCGAAGTCGACGATCGACATCCGGTGCTTCGGCTTGGGCAGGTCGTCGAAGCCGGGCAGGTCGAACAGCAGCACGCGTCCGTAGGGCGACAGCTCGCCCGCCAACGGCACGAAGTAGCGGGACGACACGCCCAAGCCGTGCACCAGGACGAAGGTGGGGACGTCGGGAGACTCAGCCAGCTCGGGCCGCATCGTCCACTCCTCGTAGACCCGGACGTGCGCGTCGCCGAACTGGAACTCGTGCGCGGTCAGCCGGTCCAGCGGCGAGTTCCGCCGGCCGAACAGGAACCGCCGCCGGGACATCAGCACTACACCGCGATCGGGGCCTTGATGCCCGGATGCGGGTCGTAGCCGAGCACCTCGATGTCGGCCAGCGTGAAGGCGTCGATCGCGGTGACGTCGGGGTTCAGCCGCAACCTCGGCAGCGGACGCGGTTCGCGACTCAGCTGCAGCTCGGCCTGCTCCAGGTGGTTCAGGTACAGGTGCGCGTCGCCCAGGGTGTGCACGAAGTCGCCGGCCTCGAGCCCGGTCACCTGCGCCACCATGTGGGTCAGCAGGGCGTACGAGGCGATGTTGAACGGCACCCCCAGGAAGATGTCCGCCGAGCGCTGGTACAGCTGGCAGGAGAGCCGTCCCTCGGCGACGTAGAACTGGAAGAAGGCGTGGCAGGGCGGCAGCGCCATCGAACCGAGATCGGCGACGTTCCACGCCGAGACGATGTGCCGGCGCGAGTCCGGGTTGCTCCGGATCGCCTCGATCACCTGCGCCAGCTGGTCGATGTGCCGGCCGTCCGGCGCGGGCCAGGAACGCCACTGGTAGCCGTAGATGGGGCCGAGTTCGCCGTCGGCGTCCGCCCACTCGTCCCAGATGGTGATGCCGTTGTCGTGCAGCCAGCCGACGTTGGTGTCGCCGCGCAGGAACCACAACAGTTCGCCGAAGACCGAGCGGGTATGCACCCGCTTGGTGGTGAGCAGCGGGAATCCCTTGCGCAGGTCGAAGCGCAACTGGTGACCGAAGACGCTGCGGGTGCCGGTGCCGGTCCGGTCGGCCTTGGTCGCCCCGGTGTCACGGACCAGCCGAAGCAGATCCAGGTACTGCTGCACCGCTACCCCTCTCCGCGCTGGCGAGCCCCTCGTCGATCAACCAGGCCAGCATCGCTCGGACGGCCTTGCCGCGATGGCTGATCGCGTCCTTTTCGGCCGGTGACAGCTCCGCGTTGGTGCGGTTCTGGCCCTGCGCCACGAAGATCGGATCGTACCCGAACCCGTTGGCTCCGGCAGGGGCCGACACGAGGATCCCCTCCATGGCGGCGCGGATGACGTGCTCGGTGCCGTCCGGGGCGCAGTAGGCCATGGCGCAGACGAAGCGGGCCGTCCGATCGGCCGGATCGGTGTCGGCCAGTTGCGCGATGAGCAGGTCGAGGTTGGCCTGGTCGGTGGCGCCCGCGCCCGCCCAGCGCGCCGACCGGACGCCGGGCATGCCGTTGAGCAGGTCGACCGCGATGCCCGAGTCGTCGGCGAGCGCCGGGAGCCCGGTGGCGGCGACACAGGCACGGGCCTTGAGCAGGGCGTTGCCCTCGAAGGTGCGCTCGGTCTCGGCCGGCTCCGGATAGCCGGTGGTGTCGTCCAGGCCGAGGACGTCGAGGGCGAGGCGCTGGTCGGCCACCAGGCGCCGCAGCTCGGCCAGCTTCCTGGCGTTGTGGGTAGCCAGGACGATCTTCATCGGGTCAGCGCCGCCTGTTGGAGGCGGGTGAGCTCGGCGGTGCCCGCGACGCCCAGGTCGAGCAGCGCGTCCAGCATGGCGCGGTCGAACGGCAGCCCCTCGGCGGTGCCCTGCACTTCGACGAAGGTGCCCTCGCCGGTGGTCACGACGTTGAGGTCGACCTCGGCGGCCGAGTCCTCCACGTAGGCGAGGTCGAGCAGCGCGGTCCCCTCCACGACGCCGACCGATACCGCGGCCACCGACCCAGTCAGCGGCTCGCCGGCCAGCGCACCGCGCTCGCGCAGCCAGTTCACGGCGTCCGCGAGGGCGACGTAGGCGCCGGTGATCGCGGCCGTCCGGGTGCCGCCGTCGGCCTGCAGGACGTCGCAGTCGAGGACGATCGTGTTCTCGCCGAGCGCCTTGTAGTCGATGATCGCGCGCAGCGATCGTCCGATCAGCCGGGAGATCTCATGGGTGCGGCCGCCGATCCGCCCCTTCACCGACTCGCGGTCGCTGCGGCTGTGGGTGGCCCGCGGCAGCATCGCGTACTCGCTGGTCACCCAGCCCAGCCCGGAACCCTGGCGCCACCGCGGCACGCCCTGGGTGACGGACGCCGCCACCAGCACCCGCGTCCGGCCGAACTCGACGAGCACCGACCCCTCGGCGTGATCGAGCCAGTTCCGGGTGATGGTGACGGGACGCAACTGGTCGGGCGTCCGGCCGTCGGTGCGGGTGTAGGTCATGGAGCCATCCCATGGCCTGGGACACCGCACTGTCAAAGCGGGTGCCCGGTCGCCGGCGCGCCGGCCCGCGCCGCCCGGCTAGGCGGGCCGCGCGATCGACAGATACCGCTTCGGCGGCGCTGCGGCCTCCGCCTTCTCGGCCGGGGTCGGAGCGCCGGCGGGGAGGTAGTCGCCATGAAGCCCGTGCTGCATGCCCCAGGCGACCGCCTGCGAGCGGCGGACGACCCCGATCTTGCGGTAGGCCGAACGGATGTAGCTCTTCACCGAGTTCGGGCTGAGGTACATGCCCTTGGCGATCTCGGCGTTGGACAGTCCCTGCGTGATCAGGCCGAGCACCTCGCTCTCGCGGCTGGACAGGCCCTCGGGACCGCCGAGTGCCTGACCCTCGGCCGGCCGCGGTGGCGGGCTCACCACGATCCGGCCGCCGTGCACCTGCTCCAGCGCCTCCACCAGGCCGCGAGCGGACAGGGTCTTGGACAGCACCCCCGACGCACCCTCCTGGATGGCTCGCTCGGCGAGGGCGGGGTGGACGTTCCAGGTGTAGATCACCGTCCGCCCGATCAACGGATTCAGCAACAGGCGCTCCAGCACCGCCGAGCGGGTCCTGCGTGTCGGCCCGGGCTGGGTCGGTCCGCGAGGGGAGCCCTGGGGGGCGAATCCGTCATGGAGCGCGATGTCGACCCGTTGGCGCACTTCGGCACCGTCGATCGCGACCACCTCGACCCGCCTGGCGTGGTTCGCGAGCATCTGTGTCAGACCCGCCGCGACCAGTTGGCAATCGTCCACCAGGGCCACGCGGATCGGGCTTCCCACTCTCTGCAGCATGCCTCTCGGATACCCCGACCCGAGGAGCTTCAAACCGTGGTCGACCCGTTGCCGGGAACGCGGGACGGCGTTTGAACCTGCGCCCGCCGGGTATCCGGGGGACATGCTGACCATGAAACGCCCTGTGCGGGAGGACAGCACCGTGACGCTCCCGCCCTCCGATGGGTCGGAAGGCGACGATGCATGAGCGTCGCGAGCACCCGCTGATCGACGGCATGGTCCGGGCCGCCGGGCAACTGGAGATCGCCGACCCGGCGACCGGCGCCGTGGTCGGACGGCACCGGATGGCCTCGGCGGTCGAGGTGCGGGACGCCGTGCAGCGCGCCCGGACCGCCTACCGGCACTGGCGCACGGTGCCCGCTTCCGGGCGGGGCGCCGCCCTCGCCGAGGCCGCGGACGCCGTGCGCGTCCGTGCCGGGCGGCTCGCGGAGCTCGTCCATCGGGAGACCGGGGCGACGATGGCGGCGGCCCGGGCCGAGGTGGCCGCCGCGGCGGCGACGCTCGACCGGCTGGCCGTGCTGGCCCCACTGCATCGGGGCCCGGGACCGCGCGAGGTCGTCGACCCGATCGACTGCCGGGTGACCGAGCCGCGCGGCGTGGCCGCCGTGATCACGCCGTGGCACCGTCCGCTCGCCGTGGCCGCCGGGCTGATCGGGGCCGCGCTGGCGACCGGGAACACCGTCGTCCACAAACCCAGCGAGAGGTGCCCGCAGCTGGGCGTCCGGTTCGGCGAGATCATTGGCGCGGGCCTTCCCCGCGGCGTGCTGACCACCGTGGTGGGCGACGGCCGCAGCGGCGCCCTGCTCGCGGCCGACCCCGATGTGGACGTGGTGGCGCACGCCGGATCGGGGACCACCGCGCAGGCGATCGCCATGGCCGCGGCCCTCACCGGCGCCCGGGTCATCGCGGAACCGTCGGGCCGGCGTCCGCTCTTGGTCGACGCGGGCGTGGATCCCGCCTGGGCGGCGAAGCAGGCTGCGGCGGCGGCCTTCACCACCAGCGGACGCCAACGGATCTACCTGCACCGCGCCGTCGCCGACACCTTCCTGAAGGCCCTGGTCGCCGAGGCGCACGCCGTGAACGGCTCCGGTGAGCTGCCGCCGCTGGCCGATCGTCAGCTGCGCGCCATCATTGCGGCGCAGGTGGCCGAGGCCGCGGCGTCCGGTGCCCGCTGCCTGACCGGGGGCGTGGTGCCGCCCGGGCCCGGCGCGTTCTATCCGGCGACCGTCCTGTGCGACTGCACCCCGTCGATGGAGGTGCTGGCCGGCGACGCCGTCGGCCCGGTGGCACCCACCATGGTGGTCGACTCCTTCGACGACGCGCTCCGCGCCGCGGCGTCCCGGGGACGGGGGGCGGCCGTCACCGTGCTCACCACCGATCTCGAGCATGCCCGGCGGGCGATCGTCGAGCTGCCCGCCGGGACGCTGACGATGAACTCCGGTGTCGAGCCCGGGCCGCTGCCGTCCGGAGCGGACGAGGTCGAGGCTGTGGACGGCGTCGCGGACGACGCGCTCGGCTACGGCCCGTGGCTGCTGGACGGATTCACCCGGGTCAAGGTGGTGCTCTGGCCGGCCGCGCGACGCTGATCCGAATCCGCGCGGGGCCGGCGCCGCGTCCGCTACGCCGGGCCGACAAGGGTGCGGAGCGCCGTCCGGCCACCCCACGCACGCGGTGGTAGGCTCGACCGAGTTCGGCCGTTGCGTTCAAAAAGCGGATGCCGGCGGTTGGAGCCGATCGAAGGACACGTCATGAGAGACGAGGACTTCCCGCACGACTCGAACGACTTGGCACGCCTCGGCACGCGTGTCGCCGAGATCTCGGCGCTGGTCACCGCCCCCGGCGGAGTCCCCGATGTCCGGCGCATCCTCGCGCTCGCGCAGGATGCCCTCCCCCATGCCCTTCACGCCGGCCTCACGGTGCTGCGGGAGCACGGCTCACCCGAGACGGTGGTGGTGCACGACGAGCTGCCCCGCCGGCTCGACCTGCTGCAGCACAGGCTCGGCCAGGGCCCGTTCGTGGATGCGGCGGCCGGCCGCGGCGACGTGGTGCTCACCCACGACCTGGGTGTCGATCCGCGGTGGCCCGAGTTCGCGCCGCGCTGCGTCTCGGTGACCGGCGTTCGCAGCATTCTCAGCGTGCAGGTTCCGCTGACCGGTGCGGATCGGGCGGCGCTGAGCTTCTACGCGACCGAGACGTGCGCGTTCGACGATCTCGACATCGGCGTGACCTCGATCTTCCCGCCGTTCGCGGCGATGGCCGTCCATCACCAGCTCCACGAGCGGGAGGTGGCACAGCTGGGCGCGGCGCTGGACAGCAGCCGTCAGATCGGAACCGCGGTCGGCATCCTGATGGCGCGCCACCGGGTCACCTCGGCGGACGCATTCGGCCTGCTGACCAACACCAGCCAGCGCCTGAACCGGAAGGTGCGGGACATCGCGGCCGAGGTGGAGTTGACCGGCCAGCTGCCGCCCGTTCGCGCCGGAAAGCAGCGGTCGGCGCGACTGCCCTGAGCGCCGATCGGCCGGCTGGTAGCGGTCGGCCCGCGCGGTCCCAGCGCGGGCGACCGGGTGGGTGGCGAGCCGGAGCGTGATCAGCGGGGCGGCGCGGGCCTGTCCGTCGGTACGGAGTCGGCCTTGACCGCACCTCGCTGGCCGATCGGCTTCTCGGGGCCCCGGGTGGAGTCCTTGATGGTCTGGGCCTCGGCCTCGGCATTGATCTCGGCGCCGAGCAGGATGGCGTAGCTAGTGATCCACAGCCACAGCATCAGCACCGCGACGCCGGCCAGCGCCCCGTAGGTCTTGGCGTAGTTGCCGAACAGGCTCACATAGAGCGAGAAGCCCACCGAGGCCAGCAACCACAGCACGGTCGAGACCGCCGCGCCCGCGCTCACCCAGCGGAATTTGGGCGCGTCCCGATCGGGCGCCACCCGGTAGAGGACGGCGAGCGCCACCATCACCAGGGCGGCGATCAGCACCCAGCGGACGACCTCGGTCAGCCATCGCCAGCCCTCGCCGACGCCGATCAGCTGCAGGGCGACGGGAACGCCGGCGATCAGGGTGACCATCAGCACCATGAAGACGATCGCCGCCACCGTCAGGCCGAGCGCGATCAGCTTGTCCTTGACGAAGCCACGCTTGCGCTCCTCGTCGTAGGCGATGTTGATGGCCGCGACCAGATTGCCGACGCCTCCCGAGGCGCTCCACAGCGCCACGACGACCGCCACCGCCAGACCCCAGCCGAGCGCCTGGGCGGGCGCCGAGGCGAGTTGGCGCAGTTGATCGACGAGCAGCGTGCTGGCCTCCGGCGGCAACGAACCGGTGAGCCACTCGGTCTGTTCGGCGATCGTGCCGGCGTCGGCGACGAGTCCCCAGATCAGGGTGAAGGCGACCATCGCGGGGAAGAGAGCGAGGAATCCGAAGAAGGCGACGCCGGCGGCCAGCAGCGGGATCTGATCGGCGGCGGCCTCCTGCCAGCCGCGTTTGGCCACCTGCAACCAGCCCCGCGGCGGGATCTCCGCCGGGTTGTCGGCCCGGCTGCCGGGAACGGCTCCAGCCCGCTGACTCGTGGGCGCGTGTTGGGTCATGGCACTGTAATACCCAGCGGACGGGGTCTGACACCCCGCCGGCCCGTTCGACCGTCCGGATCGTCAGTCGGCGGCCTCGGTCACGGGTTCGATCCGTACCTCGAAGTTCACCGAGTTGGCGATGAAGCACCACTCGTGCGCCTGATGATGGGCCTCGATCGCGGCGTCGATCATGGACGCCGCGGCGACCCGCACCCGCGGCCGCAGCACCACCTCGCGAAAGGCCCCGCCGCCGCGTCCGTCGAGCACCATGACTCCGGACGCCTCGTCGACGTAGTCGGTGACCACCACGCCGCGGGTGACGCAGGCGTGCAGGTAGGACAGCAGGTGGCATTGCGAGAGCGCGGCCAGCAGCAGGTCCTCGGGATTCCACCGGGCCGGGTCGCCGCGGAACGGCCGGTCGGCCGATCCGAGCAGCGTCGGCTTCCCGGCGATCTCGACGCTCACCGCGCGCTCGTAGTCGCGGTAGCCGGTGGTTCCGGCGCCCCGGTTGCCGGTCCAGGTGGTGGTCAGGCGATAGCTGTGTTCACCGGTCATGACGCCAGCGTGCCACGTCCGATCGTCCGGGCGACGACCCACTAGAGTCGGACGTCGTGAGCGACACCGACGGGCCGATCGGCATCTTCGACTCCGGGTTCGGCGGACTCACCGTGGCCCGCTCGGTGGTCGACCAGATGCCGAACGAGGACATCATCTACCTCGGCGACACCGCCCGCGCCCCCTACGGCACCAAGAGCCTGCCCGAGGTCCGCGAGTTCGCCCTGGAATGCCTCGACCGGCTGGTCGAGCGCGACGTGAAGGCGCTGGTCATCGCGTGCAACTCGGCGTCCTCGGCGGTGCTGCGGGACGCCCGCGAGCGCTATTCGGTGCCGGTGGTGGACGTCGTCCTGCCGGCCGCGCGGCGCGCCGTCCGGGTCAGCCGCAACGGACGGATCGGGGTGATCTGCACCACCGCCACCGCCTACTCACGCTCGTACGACGACGCCCTGGCCGCCGTCCCCGACGTGGAGTTGTTCACCTCGCCCTGTCCACTGTTCGTCGACTTCGTCGAGGCCGGCATCACCGGCGGACCCGACCTGGAGGCGATCGCCCACGACTACCTGGAGCCGCTGCGGCTCGCCGAGGTGGACACCCTGATCCTGGGCTGCACCCACTACCCGCTGCTGACCGGCGTGATCAACTACGTGCTCGGTGACTCGGTCACCCTGGTGTCGTCCGCCGACGAATGCGCCAAGGCCACCTGGACGACCCTGAACGAACTGGGCCTGCTCAACCATGCGCCGCGCGAGGCCACCCGCCGCTTCCTGACCACCGGCAACCCGGACAAATTCCAGGGCATCGGCAGCCGCCTGATGGGCGGGTTCGTCAACGACGTCCTCGGCGTCTGGTAGGCCGAGCCGTCGGCGGCACGGCCCCGGGGACCCCACCGCCATAACGTGCGTTTCGCCGCGCCCGATCCTTTCCGGACGCCGATAGGCCCCTTCCCAGCGCCCGCATGCGGAGAGTGGCCGGCAGCTGTCGAGCGGGGCTAGGGCCGCCGGGCACAGGCCAGCGCGCAATCGCCGCAACCGCCGGAGGGGCAGCCGACCGCGAGCGGGCATTCCTCGGCGCGTCCCAGCCGGACCAGTTGATCGGCGGCGGCCCGGACGACGTCCACCCGCAGCCCGGTCCGCCGGGACACCTCGGTCAGCGACCCGGCGCCGTGCTGCAGGGCGTCCAGGACGGCGGTCACCGATCCGGCTACCACCACAGGCTCCCCACCTGGAAGACCAGCACGGCCAGCCCCCACGCCACCGCCAACTGGATCGCGATGCCGAACAGGGTCCAGCGTCCACCGATCTCGCGCCACTGGGCCGCCAGGGTGGCGACGCAGGGCGTGTATGCCATCAGGAAGATCATGAAGGCCAGTGCCGCCGGAATCGGGTGACCGCCGGAGGACTCGGTGAAGTCGGCCATGATCCGCTCCCCCAGCGAACCCGGATCGCCACCCTCTTCGGGTTCGTCGAGCGCATAGGTCTGCGCCCACGACGAGATCACCGCCTCCTTGGCGACGAAGCCGACCACCAGCGCCGAGGTGGTCTGCCACTGGGCGAAGCCGGCCGGGGCGAACACCGGCGTGACCGCCTGCGCCGCCACGCCGTACACCGAGTCCTCCACCTCGACCTCGCCGAAGCCGGCGGTGCCGTGGGCGGGCACTGATTGCAGCAGCCACACCGCGCACACCGTGATCACGATGATCCCGGACGCCGTCCGCAGGAACCCGGCCAGCCGCGTCCACGCGACGGTGGCGGTGAGTCGCAGGGTCGGCAGCTGATAGGGCGGCAGGTCGATCACCAGCGGCTCGGTGCCCATGGTTCGCCACAGGGTGCGGCGCAGCACCAGGCCGACGCCCACCACCAGCAGGATCGAGGCGACGTACATGGCAAACACCACCGTGCCGGCCCACTGCCCGAAGAACACCGTTCCGAGCAGCACGAACACCGTCAGCCGGGCCGTGCACGAGGTGAACGGCACCAGCAGCGCGGTGAGCAGCCGCTGCCGTCCGTCGCTGAGAATGCGGGTGGCGCTGATCGCCGGGACGTTGCAGCCGAAGCCGACCACCAGCGGCAGGAACGCCTTGCCCGGCAGCCCGATAGCGCGCATCAGCCGGTCGGTGACCACCGCCGCGCGGGCCAGGTAGCCGGAGTCTTCCAGCAGCGCCAGCAGCACGAACATCAGCGCCATCAGGGGCACGAAGGTGAGCACCATGCCGACGCCGGCGATCAGGCCGTCGACCACCAGCCCCTCGACCCAGGATCCCTCCAGGCCGATGGCCGCGAAGCCGGCGAGCGCGGCGTCCGTCAACGGGCCGGAGAACAGGGTGTCGAAGAAGTCCTGCAGCGGCGCGGCGACCGTGGTGGTGACCTGGAACACCAGCCACATCACGACCAGGAACAGCAGCGGGCCGAGGATGGGGGCGGTCGCGAACCGGTCGATCCGGTCGGACAGCGAGACCCGTTCCTCGCCGGGGTTCACGACGCCCGCCTCGACCGCGGACGCCACCCAGCCGAACCGCTCGTCGGCCTTCTCCAGGTCGTCGCCGCAGCAGGGATGCCGGCGGGCCTTCGGCTCCGGGGCGTCCAGGGCCGCGGCGACGGCGTCCTGCAGCCCGCCGAGCCCCTCGCGGCGCCGCGGGTCGAGGCCGACCACCGGGCAGCCCAGGGACGCCGCCAGCGCGTCGGTGTCGATGGCGATGCCCTGCCGTTTGGCGATGTCCAGCATGGTGAGCGCGACGATCACCCGCTGCCGCTGCTCGCGGACCTGGCTGACCAGGTAGAGGCTGCGGGCCAGGTGGGCGGCGTCCGCCACCACGATGACCAGGTCGGGCCGGTCGTCCGGGTCGGAGATCAGCAGGTCGCGGGTGAGTGCCTCGTCCGGGGACAGCGGGTCGAGCGAGTACGCCCCGGGCAGGTCGATCAGGGTGCGCGAGCGCCAGGCGCCGCGGGCGACCTCGACGGTGGTGCCGGGCCAGTTGCCGACCGTCGTCCGCGCCCCCGTGAGGGCGTTGAACAGCGTCGACTTGCCCGAGTTGGGCGCGCCGATCAGCGCGACCACCGCGGCCCCGGGGCCGGCTCCGGTGTTGGCCACGGCACAGTGACAGGTGGTCACCGCCGCGGGACGGCGCGTGCCGGCGTCCGAACGCCGTTCGGCGCTCATCGGGCCACCTCCGCCCGCAGCCCACCGAGCAGGGCGGCGCCGAGCGCGACGCGGGAGCCGGCGACGGAGACGATCCGCCCGCCGCCGGTGCTGGTGCGCAGCACGGTGAACGCGGTCCCCGGACGCAGGCCCAGCCGGCTCAGCCGCCAGGCGTGCTCGTGGGGAACCGTGGAAAGGGTGAGCGGGGTGGCCAGCGGGGCCTCCGCCAGGGTGATGACGTCCATGCGAACTCGTCAATCGGTGGGTCGAGCAATCCGTCGGCGCCCAGCCGAGCCTTACCTTCATCCCATCCGTGAGACGGGCGATGACTCGCGTTGTGCGGGGCTGGTCCGGGCCTCGACGTCGTCCGGGTCAGCTATGCCTACCCTAAGAACGCGGTGCTGGCGGCGAGGCCGAACCGGAAATCCTCCCGACGTGCGGTCTCACGAGTTCCACATCGTGGACGGCCCCGCGGTCGTGGTCCGGCGCCGACGTTGCTCAGGTCTGGCTTCGTTGCCCAGGTTTGAACCCAGGCGACGAAGCCGAACCTGAGCAACGTCAGCAGGTCGGTGGATGAGGTCGGGGCGGACGCTCAGTGCAGCTTGTCGATCAGCCCCTCGAGGAAGTACCCGAGCCACTCGTACATGCCGTACAGGACGCCCTTGGGCTCGTCCGAGTCGAGCTCCTCCAGCTCGTCGATGTCGTCGGCGGTCTCGATGCCGAGCCGCACCGACAGGGTCAGCCGGATCGCCGTGATGGTCTTGATCCAGGCCTCGACATCGGTCGTCCGGACGACGACCGGGTCACGTCCGGCGTTGGTCTCCAGCAGCGCGTTCAGCACCACCCGGGCCTGCTCGATCTTGGTCCGCCGCTGGGCGCTCTGGGTGAACCGGCGGAACTCCTGCTCGGCCTTGTCGTCGTCGCGGTAGGCGGGCGGGAACAGCCGGGCGATCACCGGATCGGAGATGTCCAGGTCGCTCGGCGCGGCCATCTCGGCCGCCCACTGCGCGAACGGGTCGTCGCCGGTGGCATGGACGTCGTCGCCCTCGAGCAGCCCGATCAGCTGTTCGACCATCGACTCCAGCACCGCCTCCTCGTAGTCGGCGAGGGTGATCAGCAGCTGGCTGCCCGAGCGCCGGAAGCGGCTCATTCGGCACGCTCCAGGGTGGCCCACAGTCCGTAGGCGTGCATGGCGTTCACGTCGGCCTCCATCGCCTCGCGGGTGCCGGACGACACCACGGACTTGCCGTCGTTGTGCACCTGCAGCATCAGCCGGGTGGCCTTCGACTTCGAGTAACCGAAGTAGGTCATGAAGACATGGGTGACGTAGCTCATCAGGTTGACCGGGTCATCCCACACGATGGTGACCCACGGGGTCAGTTCGACCGGCATCTCCTGCGGGCGCTCGGCCAGCACCGTGCCGCCCTCGGGCACCGCCGGCTGGCTGGACGCGAACACCATGCGGGCATTGTGGCAGAACGCCGCGGCCGGCCAGAACGCTGTCCTGGTCATCCGATCGCGTCATCCGATCGCGTCATCCGATCGGGTGATCCGGACGGACCCGGGATCCTTCGGCCCGCCCAGAGATCCCGGCCGTCGCCGGGGCCGTCCGGTGTGGCGTGAGCACCCGTTTCGCCGCGGTGAGCAGCGGTTACGCTGACGCCCATGCTGAACTCGACAGCGCTGTTGACCGACCATTACGAGCTGACGATGGTCCGCGCGGCGATGCATTCGGGGGCCGCCTTCCGGCGCTCCGTCTTCGAACTGTTCCCGCGCCGGCTGCCGACCGGACGCCGCTACGGCGTGGTCGCCGGGGTGGGTCGGGCCCTGGAGGCGATCGAGGCGTTCACCTTCGACGACGCGACCGTGTCGTTCCTGCTCGACCAGCGGATCGTCGATGAGCCGCTGGCGCAGTGGCTCTCCGGGTATCGGTTCACCGGCTCGATCTGGGGCTATCCCGAGGGCGAGATCTACTTCCCCGGCTCCCCGCTGATGATCGTCGAGGGGTCCTTCGCCGAGGCGGTGATCCTCGAGACGGTGCTGCTCAGCGTCTACAACTACGACTCGGCGGTGGCGTCCGCGGCGTCCCGGATGACCGCGATGGCCGGCGACCGGCCCTGCATCGAGATGGGCTCGCGGCGGACCAACGAGATCGCCGCGGTGGCCGCTGCCCGGGCGGCGTTCGTGGCCGGTTTCGCGGCGACGTCCAACCTGGAGGCCGGACGCCGCTACGGCGTCCCGACCCGGGGCACGGCGGCGCACAGCTTCACCCTGCTGCACGCGTCCGAGGCCGAGGCGTTCACGGCCCAGATCGAGTCGCTGGGCGAGTCGACGACGCTGCTGGTGGACACCTACGACATCGAGGCGGCGGTGCGCACCGGCGTCGAACTGACCCAGGGACGGCTGGGCGCCATCCGGCTCGATTCGGGCGACCTGGCCGAGCTGGCCAGCGACGTCCGCCAACTGCTCGACTCGCTGGGTGCCACCAAGACCCGCATCCTGGTCACCTCGGACCTCGACGAGTGGCAGATCGCGGCGCTGCGCGGCGCCCCCGTCGACGGCTTCGGGGTCGGCACCTCGCTGGTCACCGGCTCCGGGGCACCCACCTGTGGCTTCGTCTACAAGCTGGTGGCCCGCGCGGACACCGACGAGCCGGACGCCCCGCTGCTCCCGGTCGCCAAGAAGAGCCTCAACAAGGCCAGCATCGGCGGCCGCAAGTTCGCGCTGCGCCGACTGGACGCCCGGGGCAAGGCGGAGGCCGAGGTGGTCGGCATCGGCGCGCCGCCGCAGGGCGATCACAACGACCGGCCGCTGCTGGTCGAGCTGGTCCGCGACGGCGAGGTCGTCGGCGCCGAGGAGCTGGCGGTTGCGCAGGCCCGGCACGCCCGCTCGCGGGCCGAGCTACCGTTGGCGGCGTTGAAGATGTCCAAGGGCGAGGCGGCCATCCCGACGCTGCTGCTGGACGCCGACGGGCACGTCACCGACAACCCGTACGACAGGAGCGAGCAGTGAGCCGAG
This sequence comes from uncultured Micropruina sp., assembly GCA_937863965.1. Lineage (GTDB taxonomy): Bacteria > Actinomycetota > Actinomycetes > Propionibacteriales > Propionibacteriaceae > Micropruina. The sequence continues at coordinate 661 of CALMIQ010000142.1, read as the reverse complement.
TGCTGATCGTCGTCGACGTCCAGAACGACTTCTGTGAGGGCGGGTCGCTGGCGGTGGCCGGCGGGGCCGCGACGGCGTCCGCGATCTCGGGACTGCTGGAGGCGGGCGGCTACGACGCGGTGGTGGCCACCCGTGATCATCACATCGACCCCGGCTCGCACTTCTCGGACCACCCGGACTTCGTGGACTCGTGGCCGCCGCACTGCGTGGCCGGGACGCCGGGCGCCGACTTCCACCCGAACCTGACCTGGCGCGACTTCGAGGCGGTGTTCGACAAGGGCGAATACGCCGCGGCCTATTCGGGCTTCGAGGGCGCGGACGCCGCCGGCACCGCGCTCGACGACTGGCTGCGGACGCGGGGCGCGACCGAGGTCGACGTCTGCGGCATCGCCACCGACTACTGCGTGAAGGCGACCGCCCTGGACTCGGCCCGTGCGGGGTTCCCGACCCGGGTGCTGCTGGACCTGACCGCCGCCGTCGCCCCCGGCAACGTGCCGGACGTCGTCGCCGCCCTGCGCGCCGCCGGCGTCCGGGTCGACGAGACCCCCTGACCCGGCCCCGCACCCACTGGTCGACCTCGTCGAACCCCGCGCTCGCAACCCCTCCCTAGTGTGCCGTAGGCGCACGACGTCCGGCCTCCAACGCCCGAGCGTTCAGCGAC
>CALMIQ010000141.1 GCA_937863965.1 uncultured Micropruina sp. | reverse complement strand
TGTCGCTGCCGCTGCATGCCGATCCGGAGAACCAGCCGCCGCCGCTGACCCCCGATCGGCTGCTCAGCGCGTGGACCTTCGATCCGTGGGTGGTCGCCGCGCTGGTGCTGATGGTCGGGCTCTATCTGTGGGGCGTCCGGCGGCTCGCGGCCCGCGGGGACAGCTGGCCGGTGGGTCGCACGCTCGCCTGGTGTGTCGGCGGCGCCGGCGCCATCGCCATCGCCCTGCTCAGCGCGCTCGGCACCTACGACACCGTGCTGTTCAGCGTGCACATGGTGCAGCACATCCTGCTGTCGATGATCGCGCCGGTGCTGATGGCGGTGGGCGCGCCGATCACGCTGCTGCTGCGGAACCTTGGCGCGCTCGGCCGCAAGCGGGTGGTCGGATTGCTGCATTCCTGGCCGATCCGGGTGATCACCTGGCCGCCGCTGGGCACGGCGCTGATGATCGCCAATCCGTACCTGCTCTACATGACCGGGCTGTACCCGCTCAGCCTGGAGAACGAGTGGGTGCACAACTGGGTGCACGTGCACTTCGTGATCACCGGCTGCGTCTACTTCTGGCCGCTGCTCGGCCTGGACCCGATGCCGACCCGGCTGCCGCATTACCTGCGCATGCTGCTGATCTTCGTCACGCTGCCCTTCCACGCGTTCCTGGGCGTGATCATCATGGGGTCGCCCGGGCTGATCGCCGAGGACTGGTACCTGGCGTTCGACCGGGCCTGGCCGCCGAGCCCGTTGGAGGACCAGAACCTCGCCGGCGGCATCATGTGGGGCGCCGGCGACCTGATCTCGCTGATCATCCTGGCGGTGTTCTTCGTCCAGTGGTACCAGCACTCGCAGCGGGAGGCGGCGCAGATCGACCGGCAGCTCGACCGTGAGGAACGGCTGGCCGCCCGGGCGAGCGCGGCGCGATACGATGCTGCCGATACGCCCGGCCAGCTCCCCGCCGACGAGGAACGCGCATGAGTCACGACAAAGCCACGATCCTGCTCTACTCCGACGACCGGACGACCCGCGAGCAGGTGCGTCTGGCGCTCGGACGCCGGGTGGCCGCCGACCTGCCGGAACTCGAGGTCTACGAGGCCGCCACCCAGCCGGCCGTGCTGGCCGCCGTCGACGCCGGCGGGCTCGACCTGCTGATCCTGGACGCCGAGGCGAACCCGTCCGGCGGGATCGGGCTGTGTAAACAGATCAAGGACGAGATCCCCGACTGCCCGCCGATCCTGGTGCTGATCATCCGGGTCGCCGACTCCTGGCTGACCACCTGGGCGCACGCGGACGCCGTGTCGATGTTCCCCGTCGATCCCGTCCGGCTGCCCGGCGCGGTCGCCGAGCTGTTGCGCGCACGGCTGAGCCAGGCGGTCTGAGCGTGGCGTACACCTGGCCCGATGTGCTCACCGGGCTGGTCTCCGGTGAGAACCTGAGTTCGCGGGCCGCGGTCTGGGCGATGGACGAGATCCTCGCGGGCAACGCCACCGACGTGCAGCTGGCCGGTTTCCTGGTCGCCCTGCGGGCCAAGGGCGAGACGGTGGACGAGATCGCCGGGCTCGCCGAGGCGATGCGGGACCGGGCCACGCCGATCGCCCTCGACACCGACGCGGTGGACGTCGTCGGTTCCGGCGGCGACCGGGCGAACACTGTCAACGTCTCGACGATGGCGGCCGTGGTGGCGGCGGCGGCCGGGGCGAAGGTGGTCAAGCACGGCAACCGCGCGGCGTCCTCGGCCTGCGGCGCCGCCGACTGCCTCGAGGCGCTCGGGGTGGCGCTGAACGTGCCGCCCGACCGGCAGGCTGCGGTGCTCGCCGAGGCCGGCATCGTCTTTCTGTTCGCACCGCTGTACCACCCGTCGCTGCGGCACGCGGCGACCGCCCGGCGCGAGCTCGGCATCCAGACCCCGTTCAACTTCCTCGGCCCGCTGGCCAACCCGGCCCGTCCGGCCGCGCAGGCCGTCGGCATCGCCAACGAGCGGATGGCGGCGCTGGTCGCCGGCGTCCTGGCCCGCCGCGGCACCCGAGGAATGGTCTTCCACGGCGACGACGGACTCGACGAGCTGACCACCACCACGACGTCCGACATCTGGCTGATCAGCGACGGCGAGGTCAGGACGGCCAGCCTCGATCCGGCCGACCTGGGGTTCGCCCGGGCCGGCCACGCCGACCTGGTCGGCGGCGGGGTCGCGCACAACGCGGCGGTCGCACGCCGGGTGTTCGCCGGCGAGCCGGGGCCGATCCGCGACATCGTGGTGCTGAACGCGGCCGCCGCGCTGCTGGCCTACCACCGGCCCAGCCTGGAGCGCGACCTCACCGAGCAGCTGGCCGGGCACGTGGCGTCCGCGGCCTCCGCCATCGACTCGGGTGCCGCCACGGCGGTGCTGGACACCTGGGTGACGGTCAGCCGCCGGCTGGCCGAGCCCGCCTGAGCGCCGCCCTCACCCGGACGCCTCCGGCAGCAGCAGCGACGCGCCCAGCGCCAGGAACGGCCCGGCGACCAGCGCGGGGCCGTACGGGAAGGCGCGGCCGCGTCCGAGCGCCTGCCAGGTGATACCCCAGGCCACCCCCAACAGACCGCCCAGCAGCAGGGCGCCGGCCAGCACCGGCCAGCTCACCGACGCCGCGGACGCCCCGATCACCGGGGCCAGCCGGACGTCGCCGTATCCGAAGCCCTCGCCGAAGCGCCAGAACAGCCAGAACAGCGCGGAGGCGGACGCCGCCCCGACCACGGCACGCAGCAACGGCCCCGGGCCCACCATCGCCGTGCAGGCGAACACCCCGAGCGCGGTCAGCACCCAGGCCGCCTGGGTCAGGCGCCTGGGCAGGTAGCCGGTGCGGGCGTCGACCACCGCGGCTAGCACCCCGGGACCGGCCAGGCCCAGCCAGGCCGGCGCCAGCTGCGGCGCCGCCACGACCGCCAGCGTGGCCGCCGCGGCGACCAGGGCGAAGACGGCGGCCGCCACCCCGGGCGTGGCCAGGCGGCGGTAGGGATCGCCGTCCGGCTCGTCGACCGGCGGCGGCAGCGCCCGCAGGATCGCGGGGCTGGCCAGCCCGATCGCCGCCGCGAACAGCGCCGGCAGCACCAGCACCCAGGTCATGGTGGGCAGCCTAGATGAGCGCTAGGCGGCGGCCCGGCGGGGTGGTGGCGTGGCCCGCAGTCGTTCGGCGGCCAGGATCAGCGCCTCGGTGAGCCGCGAGCAGGTGGTGGCGTCGCCGTCCACCAGCAGCGCCAACTCCGGCGGCGGCACCCGGCACCAGCGGGCGAGTTGCAGCGGGTCGACGCCGGCGGCCAGCAGGCTGCGCAGCCGGTCGGTGGTGCCTGAGGCCGCCACCCGGGTGGCGCGCATTCGGCTCAGCTCGCCGGCGTCGACGCTCAGCAGGCGG
>CALMIQ010000140.1 GCA_937863965.1 uncultured Micropruina sp. | reverse complement strand
TGCTTGGCGTGCTCGGGGCGGGCGTTCGCCTTCACGGGCGGGTTGGAACTCTGCCGGCTCATGCGGCTGCCTCCTCGGCCTTGAACTGGGATGCGACGATCTCGGCGTAGGTGGGGCAGGTGGCGAGCAGCTGGTCGTGGCTGCCCACCCCCTCGATGTGCCCGTCGTCGAGCACCACGATGGTGTCGGCGTCGCGGATGGTGGAGACCCGCTGCGCCACGATCAGGACGCCGGCGTCCGCGGTCTCCTGCGCCAGCGCCGCCCGGAGCCGGGCGTCGGTGACCACGTCGAGGGCCGAGAACGAGTCGTCGAAGACGTAGATGTCGGGCTTCTTGACCAGGGCGCGGGCGATCGAGAGCCGCTGCCGCTGGCCGCCCGACACGTTGGTGCCGCCCTGGGCGATCGGGGCGTCCAGCTGGGCGGGCATGGCGCGGACGAAGTCGGCCGCCTGGGCGGTCTCCAGGGCCGCCCACAGCTCGTCGTCGGTGGCGTCCGGCTTGCCGTAGCGCAGGTTGGACGCCACGGTTCCGCTGAACAGGTACGGCTTCTGCGGCACGAGCCCGATCCGCGACCAGAGCAGGTCTGGTTCGAGTTCGCGGACGTCCACGCCGTCCACCTCGACGCGTCCGCCGGTGGCGTCGAACAGCCGCGGGATCAGGCTGACCAGCGTGGTCTTGCCGGCGCCGGTGGAGCCGACGATGGCGGTGGTCTCACCGGGCCGGACGCTCAGGTCGATGCCGGTCAGCACCGGCTGTTCGGCGCCCGGGTACCTGAACTCGACGTCGCGCAGCTCGACCCGGCCGCGGGCGGTGACCGAGCGGACGGGGTGGGCCGGCGGGACGACGGTCGAGTCGGTGTCCAGCACTTCGGCGATCCGGCGGGCGCTGACCACCGCGCGGGGCGCGATCATCAGCATCATCGTGGCCATCATCACGCTCATCAGGATGGTCATCAGGTACTGGATGAAGGCCAGCAGCTGGCCGGTCTGCAGCGCTCCCTCGGCGACCCGGAACGCGCCGAACCAGGTGACCCCGATGGTGGACAGGTTCATCACGAAGATCACCGTGGGGAACAGCGTCATCATCCGGCGTCCGACCCGGGTTGCGACGTCGGTGAGTTCGGCGTTGGCGAGCGCGAACCGGTCGGTCTCGCGCGGCTCGGCGGTGAACGCCCGGATCACCCGCAGGCCGGCGATCTGCTCGCGCAGCACCCGGTTGATGGTGTCGATGCGCACCTGCTGGGTGGCGAACAGCGGCATCATCTGGCTGACGATCGCGCCGATGACGACCCCCATGATCACCACGGCGACGGCGATCGTCCAGGTCAGGCCGGCGTCCTCACGGAACGCCATGATCACGCCGCCGACCATCATGATCGGGGCCGCGACGATCATGAACGCGGTCATCATCACCAGCTGCTGGATCTGCTGAACGTCGTTGGTGCTGCGGGTGATCAGGCTGGGGGCGCCGAACTTGGCCACCTCACGGGCTGAGAAGTCGAGGGTGCGGGCGAAGATCGCGGCGCGCAGGTCGCGTCCGAAGGCCATCGCCGAGCGGGCGCCGAACCAGACCGCCGCGATCTGGGTCGCCATCTGGATCACGGTGACGCCCAGCATCAGGGCGCCCAGTTGCAGGATCAGGCCGGTGTCGCCGGTGGCGATGCCGTCGTCGACGATCCGGGCGTTGAGGGTCGGCAGGTAGAGCGCGGCGGCGTTGGCCACCAGTTGCAGCAGCACGACGAACCCGAGCTGGCCGTAGTAGGGCCGCAGGTAGTCGCGCAGGATGCGGATCAGCATGAGGTGTCCTCTTCCGGTCGGGTGGCGATGCCGTGCAGGACCAGGCGCGCGAGTTGGCGCGGATCGTCGGCGTCGGGATGGTCGGCGAGCGGGATGGCGGCGGCGAAGGACATCGCCGAGATCGCCCAGCAGGCGGTCGGCGTGCCGACGCCCAGCTGGTCGTCGAAGCGGGCCAGGGCACGGCCGATGGCCTCGTTGATGGCGCGGTGGTAGTCGTGGTGCGCCGGCTTGGGTCGTGCGCCGTGCAGCTTCGTCTGGTTGATCGCCGTCATCAACGCACGAACCTGCTGGATCCGGGCCTGCAGGACGCGGACCATCCAGGCCACGGTGTCCTCCAGTCCGAGGTCGGCCGGGATGGCGTCGATCGCGGCGATCACGGGCCCGGGCGCGAAGCAGTCGTCGACCACGGCCTCGATCAGGTTCTGCTTGGTGCCGAAGGCACGGAAGATGGTGCCCTCGGCGACGTCCGCGCATTCGGCGATCTGCCGGGTGGTGATGGTCAACCCGTGTTCGAGCAGCAGCGGCCGGGTCGCCTCGATGAGTGCCCGGCGCCGCTCGTCCGGTGTCAATGGTTGTGCTCTGCCCACGAGGAACGACTATATGAGTGAGTGCTCACTCATTCAAGTCGGGGAGATGGTCGCCACGCTCAGCGTGGCGCGACCGACGCCGTTTCGAGCCCGTGGTCGGCCAGGTTCGGTCGTCCCTGATCGTCGAGCCAGACCAGGCCGGCCGCGCGGACCCGGGTGCCGGGGGACAGCGCAAACAGCTGGTAGGTGAGCTTCGCACCCCCGTTCTTCTCTCCGACCTCGCGCAATCTGTCGTAGAGGTCGGGGGGAAGATCGCGGGCCACCGTCAGCTCGCCCGTCACCGGGACGCCGTCGAATCCGGCGGTGGCGGGAACGATCACCTGGCCGCCGCCCCGCACGGCCACGGCGAACGGGACGAGCCGATGGGTGAGGATCTGCCGGTCGAACGAGGACGTCTTGATCCGGTCCGTGCGGGTCGTGGTCGTCTGGCCGATCGGGCTGCTCATATCGCGTTCGGTGAAGGTCGAGGTGGTCTTCAGCCGGCCGGTCCGTTCGACGGTGACCTCGATGTACCAGCCGATGGCCGGCTGCCCGGTCAGCGGCACCGTGAGCAACGCACCGTTCAGCGGCACGGCCGTTCCGTCGAAGACCCGGTAGCCGGGGGTGCGTGGGTCGCGACGGGTCAGCCCCTTCGTGATCGCGTCGTGCACCAGCCCGTGCACCCCCGCCGCGATCCCGAGACCACACAGGACGATGACGATGCCGAGCCCGACCAACGCGGGCACCGCCCCCAGCCCCCACAGCGGATCGGGTGAGCCGACGACGCCGACCGTGACGAAGCCCGCGACGGCGATCAGCCCGGCCATCGCCCACAGATCGAACAGCCAGCCGGTGCGGTAGTGCCACGCGCCCGCATCGCCGCCCTCGATCGCCGCCGCCCAGCGCGGCACCAGCATCAACCCGGCGACGAGTCCCGCAACGGAGAGGACGGCCGGCGCGACGACCAGCGGCTGGAGCCAGACCGGAACGCCGGCCAGGGGGACCAGCCCAACGGTCGCGAACGCGCTCCGGACGTGCGCGTTCCAGAACAGCGAGACCAGAGCCGTCGGAATGGCCCACAGGACCAAGCGGAACGGTAGCCAGAGGTACCGCATCACCATCAACGTCCTCAACCCCTGATCACTTGCTGGCCACTAAGGCGTCCGGTCGTGCGAGCGAGGGTGGGCTGGTGGTGCAACGTTCGGGAGGTTCGGCTGACGTTACCGCAGCGGTGCCGACGCGACAACGGCGCCGCCGGCCCCACGGACCCCCGTGGGTGCGTTCAGCGCCCGGACGCCTCCGCCAACCGCTGTTGCGCCAGCGTCAGCGGACGCTCCAGCAGGCCGACGTCATGCTCGGACAGGCCGAGGGTGCGCGCGTGTGCGCGCCAACCGGACGCCGCGGTGAGGACGTCCGCGAGGATCGGGCGCCATTCGTCCTCGCGGATGCCGAACGCGCGAGCCAGGCCGATCAGCGCTGGGGCCTCGCGAACCGGCAGATCCTCGCCGTCGATGCGCGTGGCGCGTGGCGCGCCGCCGATGTGATTGGGGGTGATGTCGAAGGCCGGTGACAGCCGCCAGCCCGAGTTGCTCCAGAGCACCCCGTGGTTCTTCAGGTGGTCGTCGGTGTTCCGCATCGCGATGCTGAACGCGGCTCGGCGCCAGAGTTGGCGCAGGGCGCCGGCCAGCTCGTCGACATCGAGGTCGGCGAGCGCCTCCGCCAGCTCGAGGTAGTCGCCCGAGGCGGCGTCGGCGGCGTCGGTGATCGCGAAGCCGGACAGGTACGGCACGCGCCCCGACTCGGTGCGGTCGAAGCGATCCAGCACCAGGCACCGCGACCCGCCGGTCGGCAACAGCCGACTCGCCGGGACAGTGATCCCGGCTCTCGCCGCCAGATCGAGGCACAGCTTCTCCCAGGCGACCACCTCGATCTCGTCGCGCGTACTGGCGAACTTGGCGATCATCAGGCGGTGCCCATCACTGACGGACGCCTTGGGCCGGGCCCCGCCCAGGCTCGCGCTGCCCGCGTTGACCAGCCTGCGCACCGCGTCCAGATCGTCGGCGTCGGTCTCGACGCTGTGGGCGGCGTCGGCGAGGTCGCCGAGCTGAATCAGGTTCGGGACGTCGTGGCCGGCGGAGAGGAACGGGCCGGTCGCGTCGGTGCGCAGCCGGAGCGCCCCCATCCGGGTCAGGTCGTCGACGGCCAGCAGGTAGTCGACGCGGGACGGTACGCGTCCGCGATGGGCGCGGAGGACCAGCCGCTCGCCCCAGGCGTCCGGGCCCGCGTCGTCGAGTCCGCGCGGGATCTCGGCCGTGACGTGCCGCGCGCCGTCGAAGCCCGTGGCCGGATCGAGTGCCGGTCTGGTGGGCAGTGCGAGGTAGCTGGGGGCGTAGTCGAACTCCGACCGGGCCGTCCGTCCGCGACGGGTCTCGATCTGGATCGAGCCCATGGCGACGGTCCGGCCGTCCAGGTCGATGTGCACCTCGAAGGCGTCCAGACTCATCGCCGCACCCGCTGGGGGAGGATCCGGTCGGCGCTGGCGCGTCCGAGGTCGGACTCGTAGGGGTCGAGGTTGGTGAGCAGCTTGTCCGTCAGGCCGAGGACGCGCACGACCGCGAGCAGCGAGCCGAGCCGGACGCCGGGGTCGCCGTGCTCGATCTTCGTCAGGGTGGGGGCCGAGATCCCCGCCCGCTCGGCGACCTGCGCCGCCGTGTAGCCGAGGAGCTTGCGCCACGTGACCAGATGGCGCCCGAGGGTGGCCGCGTCCCGCTCCACCCGTTTCGCTCCGAGCATGCGGGCCTCCTTTAAACCAAGGGCTAATTTGTGTTAACCATGATAACCCTGGCTATTGATCGGGTAAACCATGCACCGCGCGACACCGGCGCCGGGCCGGTTTGACCCTGGCCGCTCGTCTGGCGCACCCTGGTAGCCATGTGGAACTGAACCTCTCGCCCTACTCGCCAGCGATCGAAGGTTCCCACGTGTCCGCATCCTTGTTCCTTTCCGGCGTTGCCGCGTCCTTCGGCGCGCGCCCGCTGTTCTCGGGTCTCGACCTGACCCTTGCCTCCGCCGACGTGACCGCGCTGGTCGGCCCCAACGGCGCGGGCAAGACCACGCTGCTGCGGATCGTCGCCGGCCTGCACGCCCCAGACGCCGGCACCGTGCGATTCGCACCGCCGGACGCCACCGTCGGCTACCTCCCGCAGGAGCCGCCGGCGACGTCCGAGACGATCCTCGGCTACGTCCGGCGGCGGACCGGGGTGGGGCCGGCCCAGGACGCCTTTGAGGCGGCCGCCGTCGCACTGGCCGACGATCCCTCGTCCTCCCAGGGTCCCTCGTCGTCCCAGGGTCCTTCGTCGTCCCAGGGTCCTTCGTCGTCCCAGGGTCCTTCGTCGTCCCAGGGTCC
>CALMIQ010000139.1 GCA_937863965.1 uncultured Micropruina sp. | reverse complement strand
GCTAGCGGATCCGGACGTCGTCCAGCCTGAAGAGGATGCTGTCGTCGTCGTGGGCGAAGAGATCCTCCTCCCGCCCCTCCGGGTCGTCGCCGAGCAGCTCGTCCGCCGGCCGGATGATGACGACGCCGCCCACCGGTTCGAGGCCGGCGACGTCGTCGAGGGCGTCCCAGCCGTCGGCGTGGGCGATCTGGTAGAGCGCCCTGCCCAGGTCCGTGACGTCGGCGTCGGCGGCTTCCGCATCGTCGTCGGGCCACACGCGCCGATACGCGTGGCGGCCGGAGGTCAGCACGGACTCCTCGTCTGCGACCAGATAGTCGTGTCGGCGCAGGATCGAGACTCCGACAACGGGACCATCGTCGTCACCGTCCCAGTCCCCATCCTCGTCCTCCTCATCGACGAGGTCATCGAGCGCATTGAGCGGGTAATTCGTGCCGGTGTAGTCGAACTGGGCGTCGGCATATTCCCGGAGTGCCGGCAGCAGTTCGTCCCCCGCCAGGAACAGACTGCCCACGTCGGCCTCGGAGGTGAGGGACGCGACCGCATTCGCATGCGTTCGAATCGCGTCGATGAGAGCATCCGCGGCCTCGCGCAGCCGCGCTGCGCCCGCTGCGGTCCAGGGCGTGAAGTCGTCGTCGGCCACGGAGTGCAACTCTACGGGCTGCCCGGCGAGCGACGGGGCCGGACCGACCTGATCCTGCCAGGGCGACGCGTGCCTGCGCGTGGCTCACGCTCCCGAGGCCGGCGCCCGGCCGTACCCGCCGTTGGTGGTCACCGGCGGCACTCGGTGTACTCTGATGGGCGGTCAGACAACCGAGTTCGGCGCATGGATGGCCCGGCCGGTCCGACGTCCGGCTGGTCGTGCGGGTTCCACCCCGTCATCCGCTCCGGTCCGAGACCCACAGACAACCATCGAACAACCAGGAGCATCACGTTGCCCAGCACCGTCGAGCAACTCAACCCGTCCCGGGTGAAGCTGACCGTGGAGATCCCGTTCAGCGACCTTCAGCCCCACCTCACCAAGGCCTACCGGGACATCGCGCAGAGCGTCACGATTCCGGGCTTCCGCAAGGGCAAGGTGCCCTCGGCGGTGATCGATCAGCGGTTCGGGCGCGGCGTGGTGCTCCAAGAGGCGATCAACGCGGCGCTGCCGACCGCCTACGGAGCGGCCGTCGAGGCGAACAAGCTCATCCCGCTGGGTGATCCCGAGGTCGAGATCACCAAGCTCGAGGACGGCGACCTGGTCGAATTCGTCGCCGAGGTGGACGTCCGTCCCGAACTGACGTTGCCGGCCTTCGACACCCTGTCGGCCACCGTGCCGGTGCTCGCCGACCTGGACGCCGAGGTGGACAACCGGATCGAGGTGATGCGCGAGCGCTTCGCCACCACCACCGAGGTCGACCGCGCGTCCGCCGAGGGTGACGTGGTCACCATCGACCTGGCCGGAACCCGCGACGGCGAGCCGCTGCCGGACGCCACCGCCGAGGGCATTACCTACACGATCGGCTCCGGCGGCATGCTGGACGGCCTCGACGAGGCCGTCACCGGGCTGGCGGCGGGGGAGTCCGCGGACTTCAGCTCCACCCTGGTGGGCGGCCCGCTGGCCGGTGAGGTGGCCGACATCCACGTCACCGTGGTCAAGGTCTCCGAGCAGCAGCTGCCCGAGCTGGACGACGAGTTCGCCCAGCTGGTCTCGGAGTTCGACACCGTCGAGGAGATGCGCGCCGACCTGACCCGGGGCGTCGAGCAGATGCTCCGCGCCGAGCAGCTCAACAGCGCCAGCGACAAGGTGCTTGAGGATCTGGTCGGCAAGATCGACTTCGAGCTGCCGGCGAAGCTGCTGGCCGCCGAGACCGAGGCCCGGCACGGCCAGATCGAGGACCAGCTCAAGCGCGCCGGCCTCACCCTGGAGCGCTACCTGGAGACCGCCGAGGACGAGGCCGACACCGTCGAGGAGTTCTGGGCCGAGGTCGACTCCCGCGCCGAGCAGAGCCTGCGCGCACAGATCCTGCTGGACACCATCGCCGACCAGCGCGAGGTGGGCGTCGAGCAGCAGGAGCTGATGGACCTGATCGTCCGCAAGGCGCAGGCGTCCGGCTCGACCCCCGAGCAGGAACTGCAGCACATGATGGAGCACGACCACATGTCGGCCTGGATGCAGGAGATCCGGCGCAACAAGGCGTTGGGCCTGATCCTCGCCGAGGCCACCGTGACGGACGCCGACGGCGCCGTCGTCGAGGTCGCCACCGCCGCGCCCGAGGCCGAAGCGGACGAGGACGCCGAGGCGTCCGCCGAAGCCGAGGCGCCCGCCGAAGCGGAGGCTCCGGCCAAGGCCTGACGCATTCGTCGCATCGACGGGGTTCCACGCGCCGCGTGGAGCCCCGTCGGCGTCTGCGCCGTCAGCGAACAGCAGCGGGATGACCTTAGTTTTGTCTGCGCCGTTGGATAGGTTCGCAGCGTGAACGACATGCGACCCCTGCCTTCCTCGGCCGCCGCACCGCTGCGGGCCGCGGCCGGTCTCAGCCCGGCCGGTATCAACGATTCGGTCTACCAGGCGCTGCTGGGCAACCGGATCATCTTCCTGGGTTCCGAGGTGCGCGACGAGAACGCCAACGCGATCTGCGCCCAGATGCTGCTGCTCAACGCCGAAGACCCGCACAAGGACATCTACCTCTACATCAACTCCCCGGGCGGCTCCGTCGACTCGGGCATGGCGATCTTCGACACCATGCAGTGGATCAGCAACGATGTCGCGACGGTCGCCATGGGCCTGGCGGCGTCGATGGGCCAGTTCCTGCTCAGTGCCGGCACCAAGGGCAAGCGCTTCGCGCTGCCGCACAGCCGCATCATGATGCACCAGCCGTCCGGCGGGCTGGGCGGCACCGCGTCCGACATCCGGATCCAGGCCGAGCAGTCGCTGCATATCAAGAAGACGATGTCGTCGCTGATCGCCGAGCACACCGGCCAGACCGTCGAGCAGATCGAGGCCGATTCCGATCGCGACCGCTGGTTCACCGCCGCCGAGGCGCTCGAGTACGGGTTCATCGATCACGTCTACGAGCGCGCCGCCCAGATCGTCTCCGAGTCTCCGAACCAGTGAGGACCGCCATGACCATGCCTGCACTGCCCGGTGGCCTGGCCCCGGCCGGTCCGTCGATGGACTACTACATTCCGCAGTGGGAAGAGCGCACCAGCTACGGCATCCGGCGCGTCGACCCGTACACCAAGCTGTTCGAAGACCGGATCATCTTCCTCGGCACGCCGATCAGCGACGACATCGCCAACGCGGTGATGGCGCAGCTGCTGTGCCTGCAGTCGATGGACCCGGAGCGTCCGATCAGCATCTATCTGAACAGCCCCGGCGGCTCGTTCACGGCGCTGACCGCGATCTACGACACCATGCGCTACATCAAGCCCGACGTGCAGACCGTCTGCCTGGGCCAGGCGGCCTCGGCGGCCGCCGTCCTGCTCGCCGCCGGCACCAAGGGCAAGCGGCTGGCGCTGCCGAACAGCCGCATCCTGATCCACCAGCCGGCCACCGAGGGCGGCTACGGGCAGTCGTCCGACCTGGAGATCCAGGCGCGTGAGATCCTGCGCATCCGCTCGCTGATGGAGGCCATGCTCGCCGAGGCCACCGGACAGGACGTCGAGAAGGTCTCCCGCGACATCGAGCGCGACAAGTACCTGACGGCCGAGGAGGCCGTCGAGTACGGCATCGTCGACGCCATCCTCACCTCACTCAAGGACGCCCAGGTCTGACCGGCTGCGCCGGGCGCGGGTCCTTGCGGATGGCGCTCGGCGGGCTAGGGTGGCCTTCACGGGAAGGAGGGGCGGCGTGGCTCGAATCGGGGAGACCTCCGAGCTGCTCAAGTGCTCGTTCTGCGGAAAGAGCCAGAAGCAGGTCAAGAAGCTCATCGCGGGTCCAGGTGTCTACATCTGCGACGAGTGCATCGACCTGTGCAACGAGATCATCGAGGAGGAGTTCTCCGAGGCGGCGGACGTCGGGCTGCTCGACGATCTGCCCAAGCCCCGCGAGATCTGCTCCTTTCTCGACTCCTATGTGATCGGCCAGGAGGTGGCCAAGAAGGCCCTCAGCGTCGCGGTCTACAACCACTACAAGCGGGTCCAGGCCCAGGCCAACGCACCGGCCGGCCGGCGCGCCGCCGAGGAGGAGACCGTCGAACTCGGCAAGTCGAACATCCTGCTGATCGGTCCGACCGGCTGCGGCAAGACCTATCTGGCCCAGACCCTCGCGCGGATGCTGAACGTGCCGTTCGCGATGGCCGACGCCACCGCGCTGACCGAGGCCGGCTACGTCGGCGAGGACGTCGAGAACATCCTGCTCAAGCTGATCCAGGCCGCCGACTTCGACGTCAAGAAGGCCGAGACGGGCATCATCTACATCGACGAGATCGACAAGGTGGCCCGCAAGTCCGAGAACCCGTCGATCACCCGCGACGTGTCCGGCGAGGGCGTCCAGCAGGCGCTGCTGAAGATCCTCGAGGGCACCACGGCGTCCGTGCCGCCCCAGGGGGGCCGCAAGCACCCCCACCAGGACTTCATCCAGATCGACACCACGAACATCCTTTTCATCGTCGGCGGCGCGTTCGCCGGGCTGGAAGAGATCATCAACGCCCGCGTGGGCAAGCGTCCGTTGGGTTTCAACAATGACGCCGCGCTGCGCAAACCGGCGACCGCGAACCCGTTCGAGGAGGTCCGTCCCGAAGACCTGCACCGCTACGGCCTGATCCCCGAGTTCATCGGCCGGCTGCCGATGATCTCGACCGTCGCCTCGCTCGACTCCACGGCCCTGGTACGCATCCTGGTCGAGCCCAAGAACGCGCTGATCAAGCAGTTCCGCAAGCTCTTCGAGATGGACGGCGTCGACCTGCAGTTCACCGATGAGGCGATCGCCGCGGTCGCCGAGATGGCCCTGCACCGCGGCATCGGCGCACGCGGCCTGCGGTCCATCCTGGAGGAGATCCTGCTCAACGTGATGTACCACGTGCCCAGCGACGACGACGTCGCGCGCGTCCTGGTCACCGACGAGGTGGTCCGCGACGGTGTCGCACCCACGCTGGTCTCGCGGGCCCAGGTCGCCCGCAGCGATCGCCGCGAGAAGAGCGCCTGAGCTACTCGCGGCCCGGCGTGGTCGGGCTGGACGGGTAGGCGTCCACCAGCCCGTGCAGCCGGGCCAGGCTGACCGCCACCAGCCGGTCGTGCACCCCGAGCTTGCGGTAGATGTTGCCCAGGTGCTTGTGCACCGTCCGGGGTGAAAGCCGTAGCCGGGAGGCGATCGAGGTGGCCAACAGGCCCTCGGCGAGCAGGGCCAGGACCTGCAACTCGCGGTCGGTCATGTGACTGTCCTCGACGGTCGTCCGGACCCAGTCCTGCGCCTGGTGGGCGCGCACCGTCCGCGCGGAATGCGGCCAGAACGCCACCAGCGCCTGGTGCGCCCGCTCGAGCAGCTCCTTCTCGCCGGGCGCGAACGCACGGGACCGGACGTAGGCCAGCACCCGCCCGGGCCCGGGGCGTCCGGGCTCGTCGGGGTCGCCGGGACGGATCGAGATCGAGGCGACGTGCCCGAGGTCGTCGAGGTGTTCGACGGTGGCCTGCTCCTCGCCCGCGTACAGGATGCGCTCCGCCAACTCCTCGGCGATCGCGAACACCTGCGCGGTCTCGGGATGGCAGCACACCACGTGAACCGATCCGTCGGGGTCGAGGGCCAGGGTGACTCCGGCGTCCGCCCGGAGCCCGCGCACCAGGTGCTCACACACCACCCGATCGGCGGGGCGTCCGTCGGTCAGGGCATGCATGGCAGCGCACAGCATGTCGAGCACCACTGACGCGGGTTCGACCAGCGGTGTGCCCCCCTCGTTCAGCCCCACGCGGGCGTCCCTTCGGCCGATCGTGTACACATCAACCATCGCGGCTCCTCCCGTTGCCCACAGGAGCCGTTGTCAACCTCCGGAAGTACGGTGGCATAAGTACGTATTGCCGCTCAAGGGGCTTGGCGTTTGAGCGGGCACGCCGATCCGATGCCCAGCGTCGCGGCTGCGCCTTGATAGCCCCTAGCGGACCCCCATATATTGACCCGAGACCGGAGGCGCACCCGCTAGCCTTGCCGTGTCATCACCCAGGTCCTCCGGGCCATACGTACAAAGGAGTCCATTCATGGCCACCCGTGAAGTTGCTATCGGTTCGTCCGTCGGCCTGCACGCCCGTCCCGCGTCCATCTTCGTCCAGGCCGCCACCGCCACCGGCCTTCCCGTGACCATCGCCAAGGCCGGCGGCAACCCGGTCGACGCCCGCAGCATCCTCGGCGTGATGGCCCTCGGCGCCAAGAACGGCGAGGTCGTCACCCTGTCCGCCGAAGGCGACGGCGCGGACGCCGCGCTCGACTCGCTGGTCGCGCTGCTCGAGCGGGATCTGGACGCCGAATGAGTGGACTGCACTCGACGCTGAGCGGCATCGGGGTCAGTGCGGGCGTGGCGGTCGGTCCTCTGGTGATCGTCAGCCCGCCGGCGACCGCGCCGTCGGGCGAGGCGCCGGTGACCGATCCGGCGGCGGCGTCCGTGCTGGTGCGCGACACCCTCCAGGCGGTGGCCGACGGCTATCTGGCCAAGGCCGCCAACGCCGACGCGCATGCCAAGCCCATTCTCGAGGCCGGTGCCATGATGGCCGGCGATCCGGGCCTGGCCGGGGCGATCGACACCCAGTTGCAGTCCGGCACCAAGGGCATCACCAACGCGGTGTCGGCCGCGGTCGACGAGTACTGCGCGATGTTCGAGTCGCTCGGCGGCTACATGGCCGAGCGGGTCACCGACCTGCGCGACGTCCGTGACCGGACGGTCGCCCGGCTGCTCGGCCAGCCCGAGCCGGGCGTCCCGACACTGACCACGCCCAGCGTGCTGGCCGCGGTCGATCTCGCCCCGGCCGAGACCGCCACCCTGACGGTGGAGACCTGTCTGGGCATCATCACCTCGGCCGGCGGCCCGACCAGCCACACCGCGATCCTGGCCGCCCAGCTGGGCATTCCGGCGATCGTGCAGGCGACGGGCATCCTCGACGTGCCGTTCGGCACCAACGTCGCGCTGGACGGCGGTGTCGGCGAGATCATCATCGATCCGAGCGAAGCCGAGCAGCAGGCGCTGGCCGATCGCAAGGCGCGTCGCGAGAAGGCCCTGGCGGCCGGCTCCGGCCGGGGCATGACCAAGGACGGCCACCCGGTCGCCCTGCTCGCCAACATCGGCACCGCGGCCGACGCCCGCAAGGCGGCGGCTCAGGACGTCGAGGGCGTCGGCCTGTTCCGTTCGGAGTTCCTCTTCCTCGATCGGGACACCGCTCCCACCGTCGAGGAGCAGACGGCCACCTACACCGAGGTGCTGGAGGCGTTCGGCGATCGCAAGGTCGTGGTGCGCACCCTGGACGCCGGTGCCGACAAGCCACTGGCGTTCGCCGACCTCGGCCACGAGGAGAACCCGGCCCTGGGCCGGCGCGGCATCCGCCTCGGCGCCGTCCGCCTCGACCTGCTCGACGATCAGCTGCAGGCGCTGGCGAACGCGCAGCAGGCCACCGGCGGTGACCTCTGGGTGATGGCGCCGATGATCGCCACCCGCCAGGAGGCCCGCTGGTTCGCCGAGAAGGTGCGCGCCGTCGGGTTGCCCAAGGTCGGTGTGATGATCGAGGTGCCGGCCGCGGCGCTGCGCTCGTTCGACGTGCTCAGCGAGGTCGACTTCGCCAGCCTCGGCACCAACGACCTCGGTCAGTACACGATGGCGGCCGACCGGATGCAGGGCGAGCTGTCGGCTCTGCTCGACATCTGGCAGCCGGCTCTGCTCGACGTCATCTACTACGCCTGTGACGGCGGCGCCAAGACCGGGCATCCGGTCGGCGTGTGTGGTGAGTCGGGCGGCGACCCGGTGATGGCCCTGGTGCTCGCCGGCCTCGGCGTCGCCAGCCTGTCGATGGCGCCGAGCAAGGTGCGGGCGGTCCGCACCGCGCTGGCCCTGCACACCCTGGCCCAGTGCCAGCAGATGGCCGCCGCCGCGCGGGCATCGGCGGGTCCGAAAGAGGCGCGGGAGGTCGTGCTCAGCATGGCCGACCCGATCATGCTCGACCTGATGTGAGTCGAAACTGAGGCCGCGGGCCGGTGACCTTCCGGGTCACCGGCCCGCGGTTCGTTCGTGCCCGATGCGACGTCCTACTTCTGGACGCCCTTCAGGGTGCCCTCGAGGCCACCCTTGGACGAGCCGGTGAGGCAGAGCACCTGCCGGTCGCCGATGGCCCAGGAGCGCTCCACCGGATAGAGGTAGAACATGTCGTAGCGGGAATCCTTGGCGGCCACGCCGACGAAGGTGCGGAACTCGGCGGTGCAGAACTTGTCCGCCTGCTTCTTCACCTCGGCCTCGCCCGGATACTCGGTTCCCGAGAGCTCGGTCGCGGCGTAGGCCTCGAAGTGGTGCGGGTCGGCGCAGGGCACGACCTGCAGGCTCTGGACGTCGCCCTCCTTGATCGGTCCGGTGCAGTCGCCGACGGTGATCTGGAACGGGTCGATGGAGGCCGGCGCGGTCACCTG
>CALMIQ010000138.1 GCA_937863965.1 uncultured Micropruina sp. | reverse complement strand
GCTCGGAATGGCCGTACTCGGTGGAGGCCGCCGTCGACGTGGCCCTGCTCGGCCGCTACTACGAGCGGATCGCCGACCACGCGGTGATCATGGCCGGACGGGTGATCTACGTCGTCACCGGCACCCACCCCGCGGGTGAGAACTGGACCTACGCCTGAGGTCCTGCTTCCCAGCGGCCTCTGCGGTGAGTCTGTGCTCTGTGACGCGTTGGGGTGAGGGGCCCTGCTTGCGACGGTCGCTATTTCGGCCGCTGACGCGCCCGAAAAGACTTCGTAGTGTCGCTGCACAGGGCCCCTCACCCCAACGCTCACTCTGATTCGACTCACCTTTGGGGGCCGCCGGTCGCTGCCCCTCTTGCGTCGATCCGCCCTCACCCTCGGGTGCCGCCGACGACGTAGTCCTTGAAAGGGACTTCGGCGGTGCGCGGTGCCGGGTGACAAGAAGCTGACGGGCTACGCGTTGTGAGCCACCCGAGGCTGACCGCGTGCATCAGCCGTCAGTTTCGGGTCACCTGCGGGCGTAATGCCTATGTCCGGACCCCCACACGCTTTCCGGTGGTGCCACGCGCAAAGTGAGCGGCGCGGGAGCGAGTCGGTGCAGCGGAGCTATACGCCGGGGCGCGTCAGCGACCCAAGTTGAGGAGCGAAGCGACGATACAAAGCATCGGACGCGCCAGCGGACGATGCGACCGTCGCAAGCCGACTCGCTCCCGCGCCGCGTCCGCTCAAACAGACGGCGCCACAGGGAAGCGAACCCCTCACCTACTTCTTACCCTGGTTCTTCACCGCTTCGATGGCGGCCTTCGCGGCCTCCGGATCGAGGTAGGTGCCGCCGGTGGTGACCGGACGCAGGTCGTCGTCCAGCTCGTAGTGCAGCGGGATGCCGGTGGGAATGTTCAGGCCGGCGATGTCGGCGTCGGAGATGTTGTCCAGGTGCTTGACCAGGGCGCGCAGCGAGTTGCCGTGGGCGGTGACCAGCACCGTCCGGCCGTCGCGCAGGTCGGGGACGATCGAGTCGTACCAGTACGGCAGCATCCGGATCACGACGTCCTTGAGGCATTCGGTCTTGGGCCGGGCCTCGGTGGGCAGGAAGGCGTACCGCGGGTCGTCGAACTGGGTGTTCGGGTTGTCGTCGGCGATCGGCGGCGGCGGGGTGTCGTAGGAGCGACGCCAGAGCATGAACTGCTCCTCGCCGTACTCGGCGAGGGTCTGTGCCTTGTCCTTGCCCTGCAGGTCGCCGTAGTGGCGCTCGTTGAGCCGCCAGTGCCGACGCACCGGGATCCAGTGCCGGTCGCAGCCCTTGAGCGCCAGTTCGGCGGTGTGGATGGCGCGGAGCAGCACGGAGGTGTGCAGGACGTCGGGCAGCAGGCCGGCGGCGGTGAGCAGTTCGCCACCGCGCTTGGCCTCAGCGATGCCCTTCTCGTTGATGTCGACATCGACCCAACCAGTGAACAAGTTCAGGGCATTCCACTCGCTCTCGCCGTGGCGGAGCAGGATCAGGTTCGCACTCATGGGGGGAGCCTAGCGGCGCGACCCCGCGCCGGGCAGCCGCTGGCGACGATTCGTCTGGTCCGCGGACCCGGACCGGACGCCGCTGGCAGAATCCAGCCATGAGCAGCCGCATCGCCGTCGTCACCGGAGCCAGCAGCGGGATCGGGGAGGCGACCGCCAGGTCGCTCGCCGAGGCCGGGTACCGAGTCTTCTGCGCCGCCCGCCGGGCCGACCGCATCGAAAGCCTGGCCGCCGAGATCGGGGGCGTCGCCGTCCCCTGCGACGTGACGGACGCCGCCGCCGTCGAGCACCTGGCCGCCGAGGTCGGCGGACGCTGCGAGCTGCTGGTCAACAACGCCGGCGGGGCGCTCGGGCAGAAGCCGGTGAGTGAGGCCGAGATCGACGCCTGGCGGCGCATGTATGACGTGAACGTGCTCGGCGCGGCCCGGGTCACCCGGGCCCTGCTGCCCGCCCTGGACGCCGCGGAAGGGACGGTGGTCTTCGTCACCTCGACGGCGGCCGAGGCCGCCTACGAGGGCGGCGCCGGCTATTGCGGCGTCAAGTCGGCGGAACGCGCCCTGGCCGGTTCGCTCCGGCTGGAACTGTTCGACCGGCCCGTCCGGGTCTGCGAGATCTCGCCCGGCATGGTCCGCACCGAGGAGTTCTCGCTGACCCGGTTCGACGGCGATCGGGCCCGGGCGGACGCCGTGTACGCCGGCGTCCCAGAACCCCTGGTGGCCGACGACATCGCGGACGCGATCCGCTGGATGGCGACCCGTCCGGCGCACGTCAACATCGACCGGTTGGTGATCCGTCCGCGCGCACAGGCCGCCAACCACAAGGTCCACCGGGTCGCCGG
>CALMIQ010000137.1 GCA_937863965.1 uncultured Micropruina sp. | reverse complement strand
GGGGTGTGGCCGGCGAGGCGGTCGATTCGGCGCTGGCCAAGCTGTCGAAGGTCGCCGGGGCGCAGGAGAGTCACCGGGTCGGCTTCGCCGTCGCCACCTCAGAGAGTGCGATCCGGGAACGGCTGGCCGGCGCGATCGCGGCCGGCGAGGCCGTCCGGCTCAGTTATGACGGGCTGACCAGGGCGGAAACCACCACCCCCGTGGTGGAGCCGCACCGGCTCAGCGTGCGCGACGGCTACGTGTACCTGGAGGGCTGGAGCCGCGACCGCGAGGACTGGCGCATCTTCCGGCTGGACCGGATCGCGGCCGTGGAGCGGGCCGAGAACGGCGTGGCCGACCGCGGCGAGCCGCCGCCCTTCGACGGCGGCTGGCTCGAGGTCCGGCCCGAGGCGGCCCTGGTCACGTTGACCGTCACCGACCAGGCCCGCTGGATCAGCGAGTACTACCCGGTGCGCTCGGTGGAGGCCACGGACGCCGGGTGGCGCATCCAGTTGCTGGTGGCCGACCCCGCCTGGCTGCGTTCGCTGCTGCTTCGACTCGGCCCCGAGGTGGTTTCGGTGGAGCCCCCCGAGGCGGCCGAGTCGGCCCGCGCCGCGGCGTCCGAGGCCCTGGCTCTATATACGGAGGTCGCTCTGCGACCGTAGTTGAGGAGCGCAGCGACGATATACGGAGGTCGCTCTGCGACCGTAGCTGGGGAGCGCAGCGACGATATACGGAGGTCGCCAGCCCCCTCCAATCGGTCGCCCAAGGCCGAAGCACTGATCCACGCCCCTTGCCCCCTGGTTGAGCTCGTCGAACCCATGTACAGCGCGCGTCCGACAAGGGTCTCCACAAGCTCGACCAACGAACCAGTGCTTCCGACACTGCCTGGGTCTCGCTCATTGGTGAGCCCTAGATGGTCGGGCCAGCGCCGGAGAGCCTGGCGCGACGTCCCCCGCCGGGATGGGTTAGTCTCGGCCCATGATGTGGGTGTGGATCTTCCTGGGCATCGGGATCGCCGGGCTGATCACCATGGTCTCCTACGCTGTCTGGCTGGCGCACAAGGCGTCCGATCTGTTCAGCGAACTGCAGATGCTCGGCACCCGCGCCGAAGAACTGGCCGAGTTGGTCGCGCAGGTCAAGATCCCCAGCAGTGGGTAGACTCGCCGAGTTACCCGCAACGAAGGAGCGTACAGAGCATGTTCGGCATGGGCCAGTGGGAGTTGGTCATCCTGATCGCCGTTGCCCTCCTGATCTTCGGCGGCAGCCGCCTCGCGAATGCGGGCAAGAACGCCGGTAAGGCGATCCGCGAGTTCAAGGAAGAGACCTCGGCGCTGAAGAAGTCCGATGCGCCGCCGGCGGTACCGCCCGTGCCCCCGGCCGCGACCCCCGAACCCGAGGGCATCGTGCACGAGGGCGAGATCGTTCCCGATCCGAAGGACAAGGGCCAGCAGGCCTGATCCGCTGTGGCCCGACGCTTCAGCCTCGGGTGGCTCAAACCGCCCCCGACGTCACCGGACGGGGTGATGTCGCTCGGCGACCACCTGCGCGAACTGCGCTACCGCGTCCTCTTCTCGCTGGTCTGGATCGTCCTCGGCATGATCGTCGTGGCCGTCTTCTATGATCCGGTGTACACGTTCCTGGCCCAGCCGTGGCTGCACGCCCGGGACATCCTCAGCGTGACGAATCCCGAACTCAGCACCCAGATGGTGCTGTCCGGTGTCACCTCGCCGCTGACCCTGGCCCTGAAGATCTGCGGGGTGGGCGGACTGGTGCTGGCCTCGCCGGTGTGGCTGTACCAGATCTGGGCCTACATCGTGCCCGCGCTGCTGGCCAAGGAGAAGCGCTGGGCTCTGATCTTCCTCAGCGTGGCGCTGCCGCTGTTCCTGGCGGGGGTGACCGTGGGTTACCTGATCCTGCCGCAGGGCATTTCGGTGCTGATGTCGTTCACGCCGCAGTCGGTGCCGATCACCAACCTGATCGAGATCGACAAATTCCTCGAACTGATGCTGCAGTTGATGGTCGTCTTCGGGCTCGGCTTCCTGATGCCGGTGGTGGTGGTGGGCGCCAACCTGGTCGGTGTGCTGACGGCGAAACAGCTGGCCAAGGCGCGGGTCTACGTGATCTTCGGGACCTTCGTCTTCGGGGCGGCTGCGACGCCGTCCACCGATCCGTTCTCGATGCTGGCGCTGGCCGTCCCGATGTCGCTGCTGTTCATCGTCGCCGAGCTGATCTGTCGGCTCAACGACAAGCGGAAGGCACGCAGGGCGGCCGCCGAACTCGCGGCCACGTGAGTACGGGGGCCCGGCGCTTCGACCTGGTGGTCAATCCCACAGCCGGACGCGGTCGTGCGCGGCGCATCCTGCCCACCGTGGCCCGGGTGCTGCGGGCGTCCCTCCCCGCCACCGCGCTGCGGATCGTGGAGGCCCTGGACGCCGAGCACGCCGAGGCGTCCTGCCGCGAGGCGGCCGCCGAGGCCGACGCGCTGCTGGTGATGGGCGGGGACGGCATGGCCCACCTGGGCCTGAACGCCTGCGCCGGAACCGAGGTGCCGCTCGGCGTCCTGCCCGCGGGGACGGGCAATGACCTGTGCCGTGGCCTCGGGCTGCCGCTGCGGATCCGGGACGCCGTGGCGGCGCTCACCCGTGGCACCACCCGCGCGGTGGACCTGGCTCGGGTGACCAGACCGGACGGCTCCCAGCGCTGGGTGGGTTGCGTGGTGTCCACCGGTTTCGACTCCCGGGTGGCGCTGCGGACCACCGCGATGCGGATCAGCCTGGGCCCGGTCGCCTACGCGGTCTCGGCGCTGGCCGAACTGCCCACCTTCACCCCGTTGCGGTACCGGTTGACGATCGACGGCGAGCACCGCGAGCTGGACTCGATGGCGATCTTCGTGGCCAACGCCGAATTCTTCGGCGGCGGCATGCGGGCCGCGCCCGGCGCCGACGTCGACGACGGCCTGCTCGACGTCACCGTCATCCACCCCGTGCCCCGGACGACGCTGCTGCGGCTGCTGCCCAGCCTGTACACCGGCGGTTTCGTGACC
>CALMIQ010000136.1 GCA_937863965.1 uncultured Micropruina sp. | reverse complement strand
CCATGCGGTTTGCGGTGATCATGGCCGGCGGCTCCGGGACGCGGCTGTGGCCGTTGTCCCGGAAGGGCACCCCCAAGCAACTCCTCCGGCTGATCGAGGGCAAGTCGCTGCTCCGGATCGCCTTCGAGCGGCTCGGCGACCTGGTGCCGCCCGAACGGGTCCTGGTCTGCACCGGCGCCGCCTACGCCGGCGAGGTGGCCGCCGAACTGCCCGAGCTGCCGGCCGAGAACATCCTGGGCGAGCCCGAGGGGCGCGACTCGCTGAACGCCGTCGCCTGGCCGGCCGCGGTGATCGCCGAGCGCGACCCGGACGCCGTGATCGCCCAGGTCACCGCCGACCAGCTGATCGAGCCGGTCGCCGTCTTCACCACCACCCTCGCCGAGGCGTTCGAGGTGGCCGAGACCGACGACAAGGCGCTGGTCACCCTCGGCGTGGTGCCGACCACCGCCCACACCGGCTATGGCTACCTGCATCGCGGCGAGGCCGTCCCGGGCTTCGAGCACACCCACCGGGTGCTGGAGTTCCGCGAGAAGCCCGACCTGGTGACCGCCAGCGAGTACCTGGCCTCCGGCGAGTACTGGTGGAACGCCGGCATGTTCGTCTGGCGGGCGAGCACCTTCCTGGAGCAGCTGGCAGCCCTGCACCCCGCCACCCACGACTCCGTCCTCGAACTCGCCGCGCATCCCGAGCGGCTGGCCGAGATCTTCCCGACCCTGCACAAGACCTCGGTCGACTACGGGATCATGGAGCCGGTCTCCGCCGGGGCCGGCACGGCCCACGTCCTCGCCGTGGCGCTGCCGGTGCAGTGGCGCGACGTCGGCGGCTACGCCACGCTGGCCGAGATCCTCGCCCACGACGCGGCCGGCAACGCGCTGATCGGGACGTCGGTGCAGCTCGATTCGGCCGACAACGTGATCATCAACACCGCCGGCGACGACCGTCTGATCGGCCTGCTCGGCTGCAGCGGCATGGTCGTGGTCACCACCCCGACGATCACCATGGTGACCCCGGTGGACGCCGCCGAACGCGTCCGCGAACTGGTGGCGTTGGTCCGCGCCGAGGCCGGTGACCGGTATGTCTGAGCGCCGCGGGGAGGCGCAGACCTCGAAGGGGCGCGCGATGCTGGACAACCTGAAACGCATCCGGCAGCCGGTCACCTGGGCGGTGCTGGCGATCATCTGCGCCAGCCTCGTCCTGGGCGTCGTCCGGCTCACCATGCTGGTCTTCTGGGAACAGACCCAGGTGTTCGCCGCGTTCCAGGAGATCGGCCTGTCGATCATGAACCTGTCGCTGGTGATCGCCCTGGTCGGCCTGGTCTGCGCCTGCCTGTTCGTGCCGCCGGCGACCCGCAACGCCGTCCGGATGGCGAAGCTGTCGGCCTGGGTGATCGCGATCGGCACGCTGCTGCAGCTGGTCTGCCTGCTGCTCGGCCTGGCCGCGTCGGCCAACGCCTTCGGCGTGATCATGGAGACCCTCGGCGGCCTGCTCGACATCGCCCTCAAGGCGATGGCGGCCGGGGTGCTCTGGGTGCTGGTGCGCGGGGTCAACTCCGGACGCCTCGACCTGGCGCCCGCCGTCCCCGAGGTCGTCGCGCCGCCCGAGCAGCCGAAGGCGCAACCGGTGTGGCGTCCGGAACAGGCCAGCGGCACCGCCTGGCGCAGCGCCCGGGAGGCCGCCAGCGGCGCCCGTCCGGACGTCGGCGCCTCGCCGCAGGAGCCGGACGCCGGGAGCGAACCCAAGCCGGAGCGGCGCTGGCGGCCGCGCGCGGACCGGGGCGGCGACGCCGGCTGAGCAGCCGCGGCCCGGCTGGCGCCCAGCCCCTGGCCCGCCCGTCCGGGCGGAGTCGCCCGGACCCGGACTTCGGACGAGGGCGAATTGAGCGCCCATACCACAGAATGCGGGTTGACTAACTGGAACGACAGGCATGTAATTTCCTCTATGTAGTTCACCGGGGCTGCACCGGGTCGAGGAGGTATGCCATGCATGAGTTGGTGGCACTGGAGTTTGACGACGGCGACGAGGGAGCGCTCGGTTGGCAGGAGCGTGCCCTGTGCGCCCAGACCGACCCCGAGGCCTTCTTCCCCGAAAAGGGTGGCTCCACCCGCGAGGCCAAGCGGGTCTGCCTGAGCTGCGAGGTGCGCAGCGAGTGCCTGGAGTACGCGCTCAGCAACGACGAGCGGTTCGGCATCTGGGGCGGGCTCTCCGAGCGCGAGCGTCGCAAGCTCAAGAAGCGCGCGGTCTGAGTTCAGCCGGCCGCTACCCTAGGGCAGCGTGACCGATCCCTGGGCCTGGCTTCATGCCGAAGCCGACGGTCCCGAGGTCGATCTCGATGCCCATCCGGTCAGCGCCGTGGTGCTGACCGGGGCTGCCGAGGCGCTGCGCCCCTGGTTGGCCGAACAGAGCGTTCCGCCCGCCGAGATCATCGTCGCCGACACCCTGGCCGAGGGTGTCGAGAGGGCGACCGGCGAATGGCTGTGGCTCTTCCCGCTGCCCGTCCGTCCCGCGCCCGACGCGCTGGAGCAACTCCTGCGCACCGCCATCGAGTCCCCGGGGATCGGCCTGCTGGGCCCGCTGATGGTGCAGTCGCAGCGCCGCGCCCGGGTCGACCTGATCGAGTCCTGCGGACTGACCGTCACGCCCGCGGGACGCGTCCTGCCCGCCGTCGAGGGCGGCGAACCCGACCAGGGCCAGCTGGCCACCATGCCGGTGCTCGGCGTGGAGCTGTCGGGGGCGCTGATCCGGAGCGACGCGTGGGACCGGGTGGACGGCGTGGTCGCCGAGCTGCCGGACGCCCTGGCCGGCGTCGAGCTCGGACGCCGGGTCAACTCGCTGGGCCTGCGGGTGATCGCCGAACCCGCGGCCCGGGTCGCCCGCGCCGCCCCCACCGAACCGGACGCCACCGAGCGACGGGCCTGGGAGCTGCGGCTGGCGACGTCCGGACGATCGGCCTGGAAGCGGCTGCGGTTGCTGATCGGCTCGCTGTTCGGCGCCCTCGGCTTCCTGCTCGGCAAGGACGCGGCGCTGGCCGCCGCCGAACTCCGCGCTCTGCGGGCCTGGCTCGGCGACCCCGCGGCCGCCGCGGTGCTGGACGGCCGGCCCGTCGACGCCTCTGCCCTGGCCGGGCTCACCCCGACCCGGCGCGAACTCGCCGCCCGCGTCGCGGATCGGGCCGCCGGGCGGATCGCCGAGGGCTGGGCCGACCTGGCCGGCACCGGCGAGGACGAGACCTCGCTGGACGAACTCACCGGTGACGACTTCGCCGACCGCCGACGGTTTCGGCGCGTGTCGCCGGTCACCGTCGGCGCCTATCTGGTGTCCGTGCTCGCGGTGGTCGCCGGCTGGCGGCTGATCGGCGACGGACGCCTGACCGGCGCCGGGCTGCTGCCCTCCCAGGAGCACTGGACCGACCTGCTGGACGCCTGGCTGCACCCGGTCGCCGGGCAGCCCGGCCTGACCGGACCGCCCTGGCTGGGCTCCACCGCGGTCGCCGCACTCGCGACCTTCGGGCAGGTGGAGTGGCTGGTCACCCTCGGCTTCCTGGTCGTGGTGCCGCTGGCCTGGCTGCTCGCCCTGCGGACGCTGCGCGCACAGGGGGTGGACGGCCCGGCCGCGGTGCTCGCCGCGCTGGGCTACGCGCTGGCGCCGGTGCTGGTCGGTGCGCTGGGCGGCGGCTGGCTGGGCGTGCTGACCTGGGCGGTGCTGCTGCCGCTGCTGGCCCACTCCTTCGCGGCCTGGGCGGCCGGGCACAGCTGGCGCTCCGCCGGTGCCATCGGGTTGTGGCTCGCCCTCGCGGTCGTCGAGGTGCCGCTGTCCTGGCCGCTGGTGGTGGCGGCGATGGCCCTCACCCGGGCCGCGCGCAGCCTGCGCGGCGTCGGGCAACTGGCTCTCGTGGCGGCCGCCGGACCGGTCGGGCTCGGCACCGCCGTGGCCGGCTGGTGGCACTTCCCGGGCCGGTTCCTGACCGGCGCGTCCCCGACGCTCGCGCCGGCGTCCGTCCCCGAGGTGTGGCTGCTGGCCCTCGGCCACCCCACCGGCACCGGTGTCGCCCCGCTGTGGGTGAGCGCCACCGTCGCCGGGGCCGCCTGGCTGGCCGCCCTGCTCGGTCTGTGGCGGCGTCCCCGCGCGGCGGCGCCCGGCCTCGCGGCCGCGGCCGCCGGCCTCATCGCGGCGGTGGTGCTGACCCGCTTCGTGGTGGTCGTGCCGCCGGGGGTGGAGGTGCGTCCGCAGGCGCACCCCTGGCTGGTACTGATGCTCGGCGGGCTGGTGCTGGCCGCCGCCCGCGGGCTGGCCGGGGTGTCGGACGCGCTGCGGCACCACACGCTCGGCGCCCGGCACGCCGTCGTGCTGGCGCTGGCCACCGTCGCGATCGCCGCGGTCGGGGTCGGTGCGGCCTGGTGGGCGTGGGCCGGGACGGCGTCCCTGCATCGCACGCAACTCGACGAACTGCCGTCGTTCGTCCGGGTCGCGATGACCTCGCGGACCCCGGTGCGCACCCTGGCCGTCACTCGGACGGCGGGCGAGATCCGGTGGGCGGTGCTGGCCGGCGAGCTGCCCCGGCTCGGCGACGACGAGCGCGGCCTGCCCGCCTCCGCCGAGCCGCAGCGCGCGCTCGCGGCCTCGGTGGTGAACCGGCTGCTGTCGGGCAGCGCCGACGACGAACTGCGCGACGACCTCGCCCGGCTCGGCGTCGGCTACGTGTGGCTGCGGGGCGGCGACCCCGACCTGCGCGCCGCGATCGGCAACGTGCCGGGGCTGGGCGTCGGCACCGGTGACGACGACGGCGCCACCTGGCCGGTCCCGGACGCCGCCCGCGCCGCCGTCGTGGGCGACGGGGTGCTGGTCACCGGCGACGGTGCGATCGTGCCGGCCGGCGGCGAGACCCGCCGGCTGGTGCTGGCCGAGGTGGCCGACACCCGCTGGTGGGCCACCATCGACGGACGCCCGCTGCAGCCCGGCGTCCTGCCCGACGGCCGGCAGTCGTTCGAGGTGGGGGCCGGCGGCGGCGTCCTGCGGTTCGGCCTGGCCGGCGGCTCGCCGGTCTGGCCGTGGCTGCAGCTGGCCGGGGTGGTCCTGCTGGCCGTCCTGGCGGCGCCCCGGACCAGGAGGCGGCGATGAACCGGGGCGTGCTGAGCCGGACGGCGATCGCCGCGGCCGGCGCCGCCCTGGTCGCCCTGGCGGTGCTGGGGGCGTCCACGCTGCCGGTGCAGCAGCCGGCGTCCGTGACCGCGCCCGACGACGACCGCGCCCGGGTGGGGGTGGTCTGCCCGACCATCGGCGAGGCGACCGTGCTGGCCGCGGGCTCGCCGCAGGGCCGGCTCGCCCTCGCGGCACTGGACGAGCCGGACGGCGCGCAGCCCGTCGACGGCGCTCTCACCACGGAGCCGGCCACAGCGCCGATGGTGATCACCGCGCCGCGGCTGGACCCGTTCTCGGCCACCACCCGCACCGCGGCGTCAACCGGCTCGGACCGGGGACTGTCGATGGCCTCGTGCCCGCGGCCCGGCGCCTCGGCCTGGTTCACCGGCGTCCGGTCGTCGGGCACCGGCGCCGCCGAGGTGGTGCTGCTGAACGCGGACGCCCAGGACGCCACCGTCGACCTGAGCGTCTACGCCGCCCGGGGACGGGTGAACGCGCCCGGCTCGCGCGGCATCGTCGTGCCGGCGCGCAGCCGCCGGGTGGTGCCGCTGGGGCCGCTGTTCACCCTCGAACAGGCGGTGTCGCTGCAGGTGTCGACCTCCGCGGGCCGGGTGGCCGCGATGGTCCGGCAGCGGATGCTGCGCGACGACCGTCCGGCGGGCAGCGACTGGGTGCCGCCGACCGCCGACCCGGCGACCACCGTGGTGATTCCCGGACTGCCCGCCGGCAAGGGCGGACGCGACCTGGTGGTGGTGAATCCGGGGGAGCGGACGGCCAGCGTGGCCCTGCAGGTGCTGGGCGCCAGCGGGCCGGTCGCGCTGCCCGGCTTCGAGACCATCGAGCTGCCGCCGCAGACCAGCCGCGTCGTCGACCTGGCGAGGCCGCTGGCCGGGGGAGCGGCCGGGCTGCGGCTGACCTCGGAGCAGCAGATCGCCGCCGGCGTGATCAGCGGCAGCGGCGGGGACGCGGCGACGGCCGACGTCTCCACCCAGGTGGCCGTCCCGCCGCTGACCGGGCCGGGTGTGCTGGCCCTCTCGCCCGCGCGGCCGGTCGCCCCGCGGCTGCAGCTGGCGAACGGGGCCGCGGACGCCTCCGCGGTCCGGGTGGTGGTCAGCGATCCGAACGGGAAGGTGCTGCGGGAGGTCACCGTCGACGTCCCCGGTCTCGCCGACCGCACCATCCCCCTGCCCCGGGCGCGGGACGTCCTGATCGCCGTCGAGCCGCGGGCGCCGGGCACGATCCACGCCTCCGTCGGCGTCCGGACGGAGCTGGACGACGTGCTCGGCACCTCGTCGCTGGTGATCCGGTCCGTGGGTGCGTCCGCGACCCTGCCGCCGCTGCGCCAGGACCCCCGGCTCGGGAGTCAATGAGGGCAGTCTCGGCGATCGCCGGTGCGTGCGGCCCGGCGGATCTAGCCTGCTGGTATCAGGAGGTCGACATGCGCATCATGGTCACCTACGCGTCCCGGCACGGAGCCACCGCCGGGATAGCGCAACGAATCGCCGACGTGCTGGCCGGACAGGGCCACGTCGTCGACTGCACACCCATCGCGGCCGCGGGCGACCCGGCCGACTACGACGCGGCGATCATCGGCGGCGCCGCGTACCTGGCCCACTGGCTGAAGGAGGCCGCCGGCTTCGTCCGGCGTCACCGGACGGCGCTGGCCGGGCGTCCGGTCTGGCTGTTCAGCAGCGGCCCGCTGGGCACCGACGCCGTCGACGCCGACGGGGTGGACGTCCTGGCGTCCACGCGACCCAAGGAGTTCCCCGAGCTGGTCGAGCTGATCCAGCCGCGGGACGCCGCGGTGTTCTTCGGCGCCTACGACCCGGACGCGCCGCCGACGGCGCTGCTGGAGCGCCTCACCCGACCGATGGTGTCCTCGCGCGGCATGCTGCCCTCCGGGGATTTCCGGGACTGGCCGGCCATCGAGGCGTGGGCGCGGGGCATCGCCGACGAGCTCTCGCCGCAGACCACTGCCTGAACCGGCCGGACCTCACTCCCAGTCGTCGTCGGTGGCCCAGCCCTCGGGGTCGAGCTCCTCCAGCGGGATCTCGGTGAGTGCGTGCAGCTGCTCGACCAGGGTCCGGAAGACCAGGATCCGCAGCCCCTTCCGGGTCCGGGCCCGGTGCTCGAGCGGACGCCGGTACAGCACCACCTGTCCGTGATGGGGCGGTTCGGGGCCGATCGCGGCCGCCAGCGGCACCCGGTCGCGGCTCCAGCCGCTGACCACGCCCGGGACGTCCTCGATTCCCACGTCGATGCCGATCAGCGCGCGCGGGCAGGCGGCGGTGACCCGTCCGACGGCCTGGCTGACGCAGGCGGTGAAGTACTCGCCGCGCGGCACCCGGGCGCGCAGCGGCACCGGGTTGCCGGTGAGCGGATTGGGCAGCGCGAGTGGCCCCCGCAGGCCGCGGCCGTGACGTTCCCTGCGGTGTGCCATGCGCCCAAGGCTATCGCCGGTCCGGTACGTGCCTCGGCCGCTGGTCGGCGCCGGTCGGGTCCATCGCCGAACGCCAACCCTGCAGCTGTGCTGGAGGCTCCGGCACGGGTTCCGCGACTATCCCGGGTGGAGCCGGTAGTGTCACGCCGGTGAGGTCACGGATGTGTTCCCGGACGGGGTGTTCCACCCCCGCCATCGCCACGCTGACCTATGCCTACGCCGACTCCACGGCGGTCCTCGGCCCCCTCGCACTCCGCGCCGAACCGGGCACCTACGACCTGTGCGCCGCCCACAGCGGCAGCCTGTCGGCCCCCCGCGGCTGGGAGGTCATCCGGCTGCCCCATGCGACCACCGACCCGGGACCCTCCTCGGACGATCTGATGGCGCTGGCCCACGCCGTCCGGCTCGCCGGCCTCGGCACCGACGGGCCCGACGCGCCGGAGCCGGCCGTGAGCCGTCGCAAGGGGCACCTGGCCGTCATCGCCGATCTCTGACCTCTCGCTGAGCACTGACCCTCGCCACCCGCTCGGTCCACCCGACCCCGCCGTCGTCGCGACCCACTAGGCTGCCCAACGTGCTTACGCCGTCCATCTTCAAGGCCAACGACATCCGGGGCGTGGTCACCGGCGACCGCCCGGAGTGGGACGCCGCCGGCGCTCGCGCCGTGGGTGCCGCCTTCGTGGAGGTGCTGGGCCTGGCCGGGGGCGAGTTCGTCCTCGGTCGGGACATGCGCTCCACCGGGCCCGAACTGGCGGCGGCGTTCACCGAGGGCGCGCTCGCCCAGGGCGCCTCGGTGATCGACATCGGCCTGGCCAGCACCGATCAGCTCTGGTTCGCCTCGGGACACTTCGACCTGCCCGGCGTCCAGCTCACGGCTTCGCACAACCCCGCCGACTACAACGGCATCAAGTTCTGCCTCGCCCAGGCCGCGCCGATCGAGCCGTCGATGCTGCGGCGAATCGCCGAACTGGCGATGGGGCCGGCGCTCGCGCCCGCCGCCGAGCCGGGCACCCGGCGGGCCGTGGATGTGCTGGCCGAGTACGCCGGCTATCTGCGGTCGCTGGTCGACCTGGACGGACTGCGCCGGCTGACGGTGGTCTACGACGCCGGCAACGGAATGGCCGGGCACACCGCGCCCGCCGTCTTCGCCGGCCTCGACCTGGAGCTGATCGGGCTGTTCACGGAACTCGACGGCAGCTTCCCCAACCATCCGCCGAACCCGCTGGAGCCGCAGAACCTGGTGGACGCCCAGGCGGCCGTGCTGGCCAACGGCGCCGACCTGGCCCTCGTCTTCGACGGGGACGCCGATCGCTGCTTCATCATCGACGAGCGCGGCGAGGTGGTCAGCCCGTCGTCGATCACGGCGCTGATCGCGCTGCAGGAACTCCGCCGCGAGCCCGGCGCGACGATCGTGATCAACACGATCACCTCGCGG
This sequence comes from uncultured Micropruina sp., assembly GCA_937863965.1. Classification (GTDB taxonomy): domain Bacteria; phylum Actinomycetota; class Actinomycetes; order Propionibacteriales; family Propionibacteriaceae; genus Micropruina. Next base: position 6,297 of record CALMIQ010000136.1, on the reverse strand, counting down.
GCCGTCGCCGAGGTGGTCGAGGCCGCCGGCGGAAAGGTCGTCATCTCGACCGTCGGGCACACCGCCGTGAAGGCCCTGATGGCCGAGCACGACGCGATCTTCGGCGGCGAACACTCCGCCCACTACTACTTCCGCGACTTCTGGGGGGCCGACACCGGCATGCTGGCCGCGCTGCACGTGCTGGCGCTGCTCGGCCACAGCGCCGGCACGATGTCCGGACTGGTGGCCGGCCTGCCCGACTACGCCGCCTCGGGAGAGATCAACTCCACGGTGCGCGACATCCCGGCGGTGATCGCCCGGGTGGCGGACGCCTTCGCCGGGCGCGGCCGGCACGATACCGGCGACGGGTTGACCATCGCCGACGACGGCTGGTGGGTGAACGTCCGCGGCTCCAACACCGAACCGCTGCTGCGGCTCAACGTCGAGGCCCGCGACCCGGCGCTGATGGCGTCCCTGCGCGACGAAACCCTGACCCTGATCCGAGGAGGAGCAGATGCCTGATCTGACCCATGAGGTGCTCGAACTGCTGGTCTGCCCGGCCTGCCATGCCGCCTTCACCTGGGACTACGAGGCGTCCGAGCTGGTCTGCACCGGGGCCGACTGCGGCCTGGCCTATCCGTTGCGCGGCGGCATCCCGATCCTGCTGATCGACGAGGCCCGGCGGCCCACCCACGGCTGAACCATGCTCGACTTCGACGACTCCCGGCTGGAGGACGCCGACGTGCTGGCCGCGGCGGCGCCCCTGCTGATGAACCTGGCCGCCTCGGGCGCCCGGGTGCGCCGCGAGGCGGCGACCGCCGAGGGCCCGCTGGCGGCGCTGCTCGACCTCGACCGGCCCCGTGCCGTGATCGCCTACGGCCCCGAGGCGCGGCTGCTGCGGGCCGTGCTGGAGCCGGTCTGCCCGGTGCCGTTCGTCGCCTGGCCGGCGCTCGGGCTGCCCGGCTGGGTCGGTCCGCTCGACGTGGTGCTGCTGATCGGACGCCGCGGCCCCGAGAGCCTCGCCGTCGCCCACGAGGCGGTGCGCCGGGGCTGCCGGCTGATCGTGGCCTGCCCGCCCGAGTCGCTGCTGGCCGAACAGGCGGCGTCCCGGGCCACCACGGTGCTGCCGGTCAGCACCGGCGACCCGCTGGCGGCCGCGGTGGTCTGCCTGCAGGCGTTGCACCGGCTCGGTCTCGGCCCCTACGTCAACGCCGAGGCGATCGCCGCCGCGATGGACACCGTCGCCGAACACTGCGCCGCGCGCACCGACGTGTCGGTCAACCCGGCCAAGGCGATGGCGCTGGATCTGGCCGACGCCACCCCGCTGGTCTGGGGCGGTTCGGTGCTGGCCGCCCGCGCCAGCCGCCGCATCGTCGAGGCCCTGCGGCTGGCGTCCGGACGGGTCGGGCTGTCGGCGGACGCCTCCGACCTGGTGCCGCTGATCAACCAGGTCCGCCCCCGGGATCCCTTCGAGGATCCGTTCGAACAGGGCGCCACCGAACGGCGTCCGGGGCTGGTGCTGATCGACGACGGCCTGGACGACGCCGCCGCGGCCGAGGCCCGCGTCCGACTGGAGCGGACGGCGCAGGTGGCCGAGATCCGGACCACCCGCCTCGGACACCGGGAGGATTCGGTCATGGAACGGTACGCGACCGTGCTGCTCACCGGCCGGTTCGGGGCCGCCTACCTGCAGATCGGCCTGGGCCGGACGGCGTCCTGACTCTCAGCCGCGCGGGATCTCGAAGCGCACCAGCCGGCTGCGGCCCTGCCCGAGGCCGGCCCAGGGGCCGGTGACCTCCAGCACCGCCAGCGCGCCGGTCGGGTAGTGCGCGTAGGCGTCCTCGGCCAGCTCCGACGGCTCGGCCAGCCAGCCGATCAGCGAACTCATCGTCGGCTCGTGACCGAGCACCATCGCGGTGCCGACCGACTCCTCCAACTCGCGGAGCAGTTCCACGATCGCATCGGTCCAAGCGCCGTAGAGGGCATCGGTGAAGACCACCTCGTCGGCCCGGGCGCCGGCGGCCGCGGCGGTCTCCCAGGTCTGCCGGGTCCGCGTCGACGACGAGGACAACACCACCCCGATCGGGTAGCCGGCCAGGATCCCCCCGGCCGCGGTGGCGTCGCGGATGCCGCGCTTGGCCAGCGGGCGCCGGTGGTCGGGGTCGTTGGTGCTCCACGACGACTTGGCGTGCCGCATCACGATCAGGGTGTGGGACATCGGGCGGCCTACTCGTCGTCGCCGGACCGCATGGACTCCCAGATCTCCTTGCACTCGGGGCAGACCGGGAACTTGTCGGGGTTGCGGCTGGGCACCCAGACCTTGCCGCACAGCGCCACCACCGGGGTGCCCATCACCATCGCCTCGGTCAGCTTGTTCTTGGGCACGTAGTGGCTGAACCGCTCGTGGTCGCCCTCGTCGATGCGCAGGTCGGTGCGTTCATCGAGGATCGTCTGCGCACCCGGCGCCAGTTCCGTCATAGCTCCACACTCTAATCGTCCGTCGCCGCGGCCCCAGCGGTTGCCGCGTCGGAACGCGCGTTTCGGCGCGGACCCGCCACGGCTTGGGCGGTCGGCGTCCTCCATGGTGGGATGGCGGGGTGGAGGCACTCGCGGTGGTCGGCGGCCGGCTCGCCACCGGGCTGCGCGACGTCACCGCCGACCTGACCGCGCTCGACTCGTCCGGCTTCTGGGCGGTGGTGCTGCCGTTCGAGGGCGCCCCGGTCTGTGCCCGCTTCGACGACGTCCGGCCGGCGACGCCCTGGCGCGGACGCCCCTGGCGCGGCCCCGCCCGGGACGCCTGGACGACCTCGCTGGACGCCGCCGCCTTCACCGCCGGGGTGCAGGAGATCCGGCGGGTGATCGCGGCGGGCGGCGTCTACCAGGTGAACCTGACCCGGCGGCTCAGCGCGCCGCTGCCGCCGGAGGCGTCCATCCCGGCGCTGGGCGCCGCGCTGGCCCAGGGCAATCCGGCGCCGTTCAGCGCGGTCGTGCAGCTGCCCGACCAGGGGGTGCGGGTGGCCTCCGCCTCGCCCGAGCTGTTCCTGGCCCGGCGCGGCCCGGTGGTCTGGTCGTCCCCGATCAAGGGCACCGCGGCGACCGCGGACGGCTTCCTGGCCAAGGACGCCGCCGAGAACGTGATGATCGTCGACCTGGTCCGCAACGACCTGGGCCGGGTGTGTGCGAGCGGCTCGGTCGAGGTGCCGGCGCTGCTCGGCCTCGAGCCCCATCCGGGACTGTTCCACCTGGTCTCCACGGTGCGCGGACGGCTGCGCCCCGACGCCGGCTGGCCCGAACTGGTGGCCGCCACCTTTCCGCCCGGGTCGGTCACCGGGGCGCCGAAGCTGGCCGCCCTGGAGGTGATCGAGCGGCTCGAACCGGTGCCGCGGGGCGTCTACTGCGGGGCCGTCGGCTGGGTGGACGCCGACCGCGCCGAGGGCGAGCTGAACGTCGCCATCCGCACCTTCTGGGTCGAGGACGGCCGGCTGCACCTGGGCACCGGGGGTGGCATCACCTGGGATTCCGACCCGGCGGGCGAGTGGGCCGAGACCGAACTCAAGGCGGCCAACCTGCTCGCGGTGGTGTCGGAAGGTCCGGCGCGTACTGGTCAGGCGGGTACGGCCGCGCCGTAGACTCCGAGCCGTGGGGAAGCACGTGCCATGGTGAGCGAGGAGACCGATCGCCGCTGGCTCACCATCGGTCTGATGATGTGCGTGATGGCGATCTCGTTCGAGTCCTATGCCGTCCTCACCGCGATGCCGGCCGCCGCCCGTGATCTGGGCAACCTGGGCCTCTACGCCTGGACCTTCACCGCCTTCGTGATCGCGATGACCTTCAGCATCGTGGCGTCCGGCCAGTTCAGCGACCGCTACGGGCCGATCCAGCCGATGATCTGGGGCTTCGGCATCTTCGCGGGCGGCCTGGTGCTGGCCGCCCTGGCGCCGGCCATGTGGGTGCTGCTGGCCGCCCGGTTCACCCAGGGCCTGGGCGCCGGCACGATGAACGTGGCCGTCATGGTGCTGATCGCCCGGGCCTACGACGAGGCCCAGCGGGCCCGGTTGATGATGTGGTTCTCGGCCTGCTGGATGATCCCCGCCTTCGTCGGCCCGCCGCTGGCCGGGTGGATCGTGCAGATCAGTTCGTGGCATTTCGTGTTCTGGGCGGTGTTGCCGTTCATGGCCGTCGGCGGCGTCCTGGTGCTGCGGCCGCTGCGGCACATCGAGCTGACCCCCGAGGAACCCCACGAACTCAAGAAGCGGCTGATGCTGCTGGCCGCCGCCGTGGCGGCCGGGCTTGCGCTGATCCAATGGGCCGGCCAGGAGCTCGACGTGTGGTCGGCGCTGTGGGCGGCGGTCGGGCTCGCCGCGGTCGTCTTCGGCCTGCCGCCGCTGCTGCCCAAGACCATCGACTGGACCGGACGCGGCATCTCCGGCGTGGTCGGCGCCCGGTTGTTCAGCGCCGGCGCCTTCTTCGGCGCCCAGTCGTTCCTGCCGCTGATGCTGACCGAGTCCCGCGAGCTGGCGGCGGTGATGACCGGCGTCACCCTGACCATCGGCTCGGTCGGCTGGATGGCCGGCGCGCTGCTGCAGTCGCAGAGCTGGCTGTCCTGGCGGCGCGACCAGATGATCATCGTCGGCGTGGCGGCGATCGCCCTGGGCATCGCGGTGCTGGCCGTGGCCGCCTACTTCCCGCAGTCCTGGCTGGGGCTGGTGATGATCGCCTGGATCATCGCCGGGTTCGGCATGGGCCTGCAGAACCCGAGCACCTCGCTGGCCGTCATGCAGCTGTCCGACGACGCCGAGCTGGGCCGCAACACGTCCTCGCTGCAGGTCGGCGAGTCGCTGGGCAGCAGCCTGTTCACCGGTCTGGCCGGTGCCTGGTTCGCGCACTTCCACCTGACCGCCGGACTGCCGTTCACCTTCGGCGGCCTGATGGTGATGATGGTGCTGGTCGGGCTGCTGGCCGTCGGCCTGGCCTACCGGATCGGCCCCGTGGTCGACCGCTCGGACGACGACGAGGACTGACGCCGGGTCATGGACGAGGTCGACCGGATCATCGCCGCCTGGCGGGCGGAGGCGCCCGGGCTGGACACCGAGCCGCTCGCGGTGCTCTCCCGGGTCAGCCGGCTGGCCCGGCACCTCGACCTGGCCCGCAAGCGCTGCTTCGCCGCGCACGGCCTGGAGGTCTGGGAGTTCGACGTCCTAGCCGCCCTGCGCCGCGAGGGTCCGCCGTACGAACTGTCGCCGGGGGAGTTGATCCACCAGACGTTGTCCTCCAGCGGCACCATGACCAACCGGATCGACCGGCTCACCGACCGCGGCCTGGTGGAGCGGCAGGCCAATCCCGCCGACCGGCGCGGCGTGCGCGTCCGGCTGACGCAGCAGGGCGGTGAGACGGTGACCGCGGCGATGGCCGATCTGGTCGCCTTCGAGCGCGGCGTCCTGGACGCGCTGACCCCGCTCACCCGCCGTCAACTGGCGGCCTCGCTGCGCACCCTGCTGGCCGGTTTCGAGGCCCCCGCACAGGACTGAAAAGCGACTGCGGGGCGGCATGCCGCCTGTTGCTGATCCGTCCCTTAGTGTGGTGCCGTTCACCGACCGCAAGGGGCCCAACGATGGCGCTGTCCAATCCACATCTCGCCGAACTGGCCGCCGAGTTCGGCATCGCCACCGAGTTCTGGGATTGGAAGGGCCGGCTCACCGAGATCTCCGACGAGACGGTGATCGCGGTGCTGGCCGCGATGGAGATCGACGCGTCCACGCCCGAGTTCGCCGAGGCGGCGGTGCAGGAGCTGCGGCTGCGCCCCTGGCGCCGCGCGCTGCCGGCGTGCACGGTGATGCAGCAGGGGGCGTCCCAGGTGGTCCGGGTGCACGTGCCCGACGGCGCCTGGGTGAACGCCTGGGTGCGGCTCGAGGACGGCGGCAGCCGTGACCTGCGGCAGCTGATCAACGACGAGCCGGCCCGGGCCGTCGACGGCCGCTGGATCGGGGAGGCCAGCTTCGAGGTGCCCGGGGACCTGCCCACGGGCTACCACCGGATCGGCTGCCGCACCGCCGAGTGGACGGCGGAGGCGTCCCTGATCGTCACCCCACACTTCCTCGGCTTCCCGGCCGGCATGGGCGAGAAGCGGGTCTGGGGCTACGCCACCCAGCTGTACAGCGTCCGCTCGGCCGACTCCTGGGGGATCGGCGATCTGGCCGACCTGGCCGACCTCGCCACCTGGTCGGCCACCCAGCAGTTCGCCTCCTACGTGCTGGTCAACCCGCTGCACGCCGCCCAGCCGATGCCGCCCCAGGAACCGTCGCCGTACCTGCCGACGTC
>CALMIQ010000135.1 GCA_937863965.1 uncultured Micropruina sp. | reverse complement strand
CCCGGTCGTAGCCGCCGATGCCGAAGTTGTCCTCGGCGGAGACGCCGCCGGAGAAGTCCAGCGACTGCTTGCCGGTCAGCACCATCGCCGAATCGGGCGTCATGACCAGGATGCCCTTGGTGTGCATCAGCATCGTCGCCTCGGCGTTCCAGTACGGCTGGGCGCCGACGTTGATGCCGGCCACGACGATGTTGATCTCGCCGCCGGCCTGGGTGAACTGGATGATCCGGCGCAGCGCCGCCCCCACCCAGTCCATGTTCTCGGTGCCGGAATCCATCGAGATCCGGGCGCCGGAGCTCAGCGTGTACCACTCCAGCGGCACCCGCATCCGCTCGGCCAGGTCGAGGGCGGCGATGATCCGGCGGCACTCGGGTTCGGCGACCGCACCCAGCCCGCGGGTCGGGTCGCCGGACAGCACGATCCGGGTCATCCCCTCGGGGTGCAGCGGGGTCGGCGTGGTGACCAGGGCGCAGATGATGCCCGCGGAGTTGAGCCCCCGCTCCCGTTGCACCGGCACCAGGTGGCCGTCGGCGTCCAGGTCCAGCTCGGTGATGGTGCCGCCGGGCCCGGCCAGCACCTCGCTGAGCTCGTAGGGGTAGACCAGGCCGCGACGGCGGGCGCGCAGCACGCGTCCGGCGTAGTCGTCCAGCGGTTTCAGCGGTTCGGACGGCGGCGCGTCGATGGACGCCGTGACGCCGGCCCCCGGCCGGTAGTGGAACCGGACGGCGAGCGGGATGATGCCCTGCCCGGGCTGGTCGAAGCGGCCCTGGGCCAGCACCTCCTCGATGCCGGCACCCTCGCCGAGCGGGGTGATCTTGGCCTGCAGCGCGGCGATGTCCTTGTGGTCGAGATCGATCACCGGCCAGACGTGCACCCAGACGTGGTTCATGTCGAGCCGATTGCCCTCGCTGCCGCGGGCGGCCCGAGTGCGCCGGATCGCCTCCAGGCAGTTCTCCACGGCCCGCTCGGCGTGCGGCAGGCCGATCAGCCGGCCCCGCTCGTCGCGGACGGGCGCCAGCTGGCGGACCTGCGCCATCGCCACCAGGCGGCGGTCGGCCGGGTTGGACTTGGCGACGCAGTCGAACAGCAGGACGTCCTCGGGCGCCGGCAGCCGGGTGACGTCGAACTCGCGCAGCCGCCACAGGTCGAGCCGGCGGGCGACCATCGGGTGCACGCCGCGGATCCGCTGGTCCTCGGCGATCTCACCGGACGTCGTCCAGCGGAAGCTCAGGTAGCGCGGGTCGACCTTGTGGTTGCAGACGGCCACCACGATCCGGCGGACGTTCTCGCCGAGCGGCCAGCCCGACAGCAGTTCCTCCAGCCGGGCGCCGGCGACGTCCACCTCGGGGGCGTCCGGCCAGGAGATGTACAGCTCGACGACGGCCTCCTCGCCGTCGCGTTGCCCGAGCAGGTCGGTGGCGAGCGCGCAGATCGGGCCGTCGGCGGCCATCTCGTCGATCCGGCCCAGTGTGGACACCACCCGGGTGGGGCGGCTCTCCAGCCGGTAGTCGGCGTCCGCCGCCGCGCGTCCGTCGATGGTCAGGCCGCGCAGCGCCGTCAGGTCGTAGTCGCCGTAGTGCTTGCGGATCAGCACCTCGAGCATCGGCTCCTCGGCCGGGACGCCGCGGGCGAGCCGCTCGGCCAGGAACCCGACGGTCGGCTCGGGGATGGTCGCCAGCGCGGCGATCCGCCGCTCCCGGTCGGGGGCCTGCGGGTCGGCCGCGAGCGCCGCCACCTCGTCGCCGACGCCGGCCAGCACCTCGTCGCGCTCGGCGTCCACCTGGGGCTGGTCGAACCAGCGGAACCGGATCGACCGGGCCACGTCACCGACCACCGGGAAGCGCCGCTGGGCGGCGCGGACCAGGCGCTCCAGCTCGGCGCGGGCATGGCTGGCCACCTGCGGCTGCGGGACGGGCTCGGTGATCCAGCGGTCCAGCAGGGACGTGATCACCTTCAGGTCGGACGCGAACCGCTGCTGGGCGAGGAAGATCCGGAAGACGGCCTCCTCGACCTGCGGCGTCCGGGTCACGTCGGAGATGCCGTAGTGGGCCAGCACCTTCGCCAACCGGCGGGTGAACTGCAGGGGCAGTTCGGCGCGTTCGACGTCCAGGCTCTGCAGGTAGCGGTGGAAGTGCTCGCGGTCGCTGTGCACCCGCAGTTCGGTGTTGGCGTCCTCGCCGGCGGGACGGTTGCGGCTCAGCTCGGCGACGTCGGCGAACAGCCCGATCAGGGCGATCTCACCGGACATCACGTCGCTGCCCTCGGCACACAGCTCCTCGCGGGTGGCCAGGTAGTCGGCCAGTGGCCGGTACTCGGGATCGGCGTCGAAGCCCATCACCAGCGCCGACAGGTCGGCGAGCAGACGCTGCGCGCGGGCGTCCGGGTCGGTGATCGGCGGGGTCGCGGGCAGTTCCAAGCCGGGACCGGCCGCGACGGTCTCCTCGACCGCGTCCGCGCCGTCGGCGACCGGTTCGAGCCGCACCAGCGGCGCCATGCTCTCCACCTGGCTGCCGGTCATCACCAGCAGTTCCTTGACCCGGCAGGCGAAGGGGGCGACCAGGACGGTCTCCATCTTCATCGACTCCAGCACCAGCACGGGGGCACCGGCGGCGACCTGCTCGCCGACGGCCGCCGGGGTGGCGACCACGAGGGCGGGCGCGGGCGAGCGGAGCACGCCGCCCTCGTCGCGGCTGACCCGGTGGGTGACGCCGTTGACCTCGATCAGGTGCACCGGGCCGTGGGTCGCGGTGACCAGCCGGTACCGTTCACCGCCGACCTGCAGCCGGCTGTGGAAGTCGTCCAGTCGCTCCAGGGACGCCTCGACGCTACTCGACTCGTCGCCCTGGGCGACCCGCACCCGGTAGCGCTGCGGGCCGATCCGGAAGGCGGTCACCTGGTAGGTGACGCCGCGCAGCTTGAGGTCGACCGCCCGTCCGACGGAATGCTGCACCTGCGGACGGCCGCCGTGCGCGGTCTCCAACAGCCGGGCGATCTCGCGTTCCTCGGTGTCCTCGTAGGCCTGGATCGCCGAGGCGACCAGCGCGACGCCGGAGTGCCGGTCGGCGACCAACTCGCCGTCGGAGCGCATCCGGTCGATCCAGCCGGTGTCCGCCCACTCCACGCCTTCGGCCCCGACCACCTCAGGGCGGGCCAGGAGTTCCAGGATGAAGCTCTTGTTGGTGGCGCCGCCCTCGATCACCACGGTGGTCTCGGCCATGGCGCGGCGCAGCCGTCCCAGCGCCTCGTCGCGGTCGCGTCCGAAGGCGATGATCTTGGCGATCATCGAGTCGAAGTCGGCGGGGATCTGATCGCCCTCGGCGACGCCGGTGTCGACCCTGATGCCGGGGCCGGCGGGCAGGTCGAGCCGGGTGATCCGTCCCGGCGACGGGGCGAAGTCGCGGTCGGGATCCTCGGCGTTCAGCCGGGCCTCGACGGCATGCCCGAACTCGGTGGGACGCTCGGTGAGCGGTGTGCCGGCGGCCACCCGGATCTGCGCCTTGACCAGGTCGAAGTCGTTGGTGACCTCGGTGATCGGGTGCTCCACCTGGAGGCGGGTGTTCACCTCGAGGAACGCGAACGCCTGGTCACCGGGGTGGTAGAGGAACTCGACGGTGCCGGCCCCCGCGTAGCCGACCGCCAGGGCGAGCCGTTCGGCGGACGCCTTCAGCCCGTCGGCCTGCTCGCGGGTGAGCAGCGGCGAGGCGGATTCCTCGATCACCTTCTGGTTGCGGCGCTGCACCGAGCAGTCCCGGACGCCGAGCGCCCAGGCGGTGCCCTGGCCGTCCGCGATCACCTGCACCTCGACGTGCCGGGCGCCGGTGACCAGTTTCTCCAGGAAGACCACGCCGGAGCCGAAGGCCCGCTCGGCCTCGTCCCGGGTGCGCTGGTAGGCGTCGATCAGGTCGTCGTCGCCTGCCACCTTGCGGATGCCGCGTCCACCGCCGCCGGCGGTCGCCTTGAGCATCAGCGGGTAGCCGATCTCGGCGGCGGCCGCCAGGGCGTCGTCCAGGGTGTCGACGCCGCCGCGCGACCAGGGCGCGACCGGGACGCCGACCTCTTCGGCGATCAGCTTCGAGCCGATCTTGTCGCCGAGCTTGCGCATGGCCTCGCCGGAGGGGCCGATGAAGGTGATGCCGTTGGCCTCCACCAGGTCGGCGAAGACGGAGTCCTCGGCGACGAAGCCCCAGCCGACCCAGACGGCGTCCGCCCGGGCCTGGCGCAGCACGTCGATCAGCAGCTCATGGTTGAGGTAGGGGCGCTCCGCGGCCGGGCCCAGCGGGTAGGCCTCGTCGGCTTCGCGCGCGAACATCGCCGTCCGTTCGGCATCGGTGTACAACGCGATGACGGTGATCGGCTCGTCGTCGGGGCGCTCGGCATTGAGGTCCCGGACGGCGTGGATGAGCCGCATGGCGGCCTCGCCGCGGTTGACGATCGCGATGCGCTTGAACACCGGGCGCCTCCTGTGTTGTCTGAGTGGACGGACGCCGCCCAGCGGCCTGGCCGGCAGTCCTGCCCGAAATCTTCCACTTCTGCGCCGTCAAGGCGAGCGACCCGAGCGACAAGCCTCAGATTGCTTGCGTCACACGCGGCGGACCTGTCCGGACACGCCAAGTCGGTCAGTCCCGCTTTGGCCGGTTCCCACAAGTCACGACCCGTGCTGTTTGCGGAGTGCCTTCGCCTCTTTGGACGGCCCCCGCGAACCCCACCAATCACCCGCCTGCCAGCGCGCCGTGGCCAACTGGTCGAGGGCGTCGAGGAACTCGGCCAGGTACCGCTCCGGGTCGGACTCGTACCGCCCCCGCAACTCGTCCACCAGCGCCTCGCTGGCGTCGCGAACGTCCCGCCGCTTCCCGGTCGCCGCCGCCTCCTCCAAACCGGTGCGCGCCCGGTCCAGGGCCTCCTGGTCTGCCTGCTCGGCAGCGAGCCGCTCCCGCTCGGCTTGCTCAGCCGCCAGGCGCTCCCGCTCCGCCTCCTCAGCAGCGAGCCTCTCGCGCTCAGCTTCCTCGACCGCCAGACGCTCCCGCTCCGCCTCTTCGGCAGCCAACCGCTCCTGTTCAGCTTCAGCGGCCAGCCGCTCCCGCTCCGCCTCCTCAGCAGCGA
>CALMIQ010000134.1 GCA_937863965.1 uncultured Micropruina sp. | reverse complement strand
GGCTCAGTCGAGCACCGTCATCTCGACGTCGACGTACATCTCGGACGCCGCCGCACCGGAGTAGACCCCGCGCAGCGGCGGGACGTCGGAGTAGTCCCGGCCGACGCCGACCTCGACGTGGAACTCGCCGGGCGCCGAGTCGTTGGTCGGGTCGAGGCCCATCCAGGCGCCGTCCCAGTACTGCAGCCAGGCGTGCGACTCGGCGCTGCGGGCCTCCCCCGGCACCGGGTTCGCCGACGGCATCAGGTAGCCGGACACGTAGCGGGCCGGGATGCCGACGCTGCGCAGGGCGCCGATCGCGACCTGCACCATGTCCTGGCAGACGCCGGCGCCGGCCGCCCAGACGTCCCGGGCCTGGGTCCGGACGTGGGTCACCCCCGGCACGTAGCGGATCCGCTCGCGGATCTTCGCCACCACCGCGGCGACCGTCTCGGCCGGACCCGCCTCGCGGGCCACGCCGGCGGCGAAGTCACGCAGTTCCGCCCCCGGGTCGATGTGCTCGCTGAGGGCGAGCATCTCGACCATCCGGTCCTCCAGGCCGGGGTCGGCCAGCTCCTCCCAGCTCACGCCGGGGGCCCGCTCGCCGCCCCGGGTGACCTCGACGGTGGCCGTGGAGGTGACCCCGAGCCGGGAGTGCCGCTCGCGGATCTCGAAGGCGGTCACCCGGGTGCCCCAGTAGTCGGTGTAGCTGAGCACCCAGGGGGTCGGCTGGATCTCGATCCGCGACGACAGCACCCACTGCTCGCGAGTCGACCGGGGCGTCATCCTGACCTCGTTGTACGACCCGAGCACCGGCTCCGGGTAGGCGTAGCCGGTGTGATGGACGATCCGGATCTGCCTGGTCACTGCTCGCCTCCATGCCACACGGCCGCCGTGGCCCCCTCGAAGTACCGCTGACTGATCGCCGTGCTGGCCTGGTTGCAGACCCACTGCAGGTCGGCCATCCGGCTGGGCAGGTCGTAGAGCACCTCGCCGGGCGGGCGGTACTCCAGCGCCGCCCGCGCGGTGCCCAGCAGCCGCTGGGCGTCGTCCTCGATGCCGGCCCGCCGCTCGGTCTGGCCCAGGTCGGCCAGCGCCTGCTCGGCGGCGGTCAGGGTGTGCACCAGCGACCGCGGGAAGAGCCGGTCGAGCAGCAGGAACTCCGCGGCGTCCCGGTCGGTGGTGACCCCGCCGTAGGTGCGCAGGAAGGCGTGGTGGGCGCCGCAGCCGCGCAGCACGTTGTTCCAGGCGCTCTGCGATCCCGAGGTGATGGACGCCGACTGGATCAGCCGCGCGGTCATGTCGGCCCGCTCGATGGAGCGGCCCAGGATCAGGAACTGCCAGCCCTCGTCGTGGCTCATCGTGGAATCGGCGGTGCCCGAGATGACCGCGCAGCGTTCCCGGATGTGCTTGAACGCGGTCGCCGGGCGCATCCGCTGCAGCCGCCCGCCGCGCACCGAGTTCCAGGTGGTGTTGATCGATTCCCACATCTCGGTGGAGACGGTCTCGCGGGCCCGCCGGGCGGATTCCCGGGCGCCGCCCAGCGCCGCCGCCACGGACGCCGGCGAGTTGGCCTCGTAGCACAGCGCGGTCAGCACGTACTGCGGGTCGACCACGGTGTCCTCCGGGGAGGGGTGGCCCATCACCTCCAGCAGCGACTGGCCGGCGGCCTCCTGGTCGACGCTCGGGTCGTCCAGCAGCAGCTGCAGGTGCACCTCGACGATCCGGCAGGTGTCCTCGGCGCGCTCCAGGTAGCGGCCGATCCAGAACAGCGACTCGGCGATCCGGCTCAGCATGACGCCCCCATCGTCTGGCTCTGCTGTTGTTGCTCCTGCTGCTGCTGGACGCCCTCGACGCCGATGTCGGCCAGCGGCACGCCCATCGGCACCGCCTTCGGCCGCGTCCGTTTGCGCTGCCCGCGGACGCCGTCGCGGGCCAGCACCCAGGTGTCCTTCGAGCCGCCGCCCTGGGACGAATTGACGATCAGCTCGCCCTCGGGCAGCGCGACCCGGGTCAGCCCGCCGGGCAGCACGTAGATGCCGTCGCCGTTGTTCACCGCGAACGGCCGCAGGTCGACGTGCCGCGGGCGCATCCGGCCGTCGATCATCGTCGGCACAGTGGACAGCTGGACGACCGGCTGCGCGATCCAGCCCCGCGGATTGGCCAGGACGTCGGAGCGCAGCTTGTCCAGCTTGCGCTGGCTGGCCGCCGGGCCGATCACGATGCCCTTGCCGCCGGAGCCGTCCACCGGCTTCAGCACCAGTTCGGCGAGCCGGTCGAGGACCTCCTCGCGGGAATCCGGGTCCTCCATCCGCCAGGTGTCGACGCCGGGGATGACCGGCTCCTCGGACAGGTAGTAGCGAATCAGGTCGGGCACGTAGGTGTAGACCAGCTTGTCGTCGGCCACACCGTTGCCGACGCAGTTGGCCAGCGTCACGTTGCCGGCCCGGACGGCGTTGATCAGCCCGGCGCAGCCCAGCATCGAGTCGGCCCGGAAGGTGGCGGGGTCGAGGAACTCGTCGTCCAGGCGGCGGTAGATGACGTGCACCGGGCGCAGGCCCTGGGTGGTCCGCACCCGGACCCGGCCGGCCTGGCAGACCAGGTCGCGGCCCTCGACCAGCTCGACGCCCATCATCCGGGCCAGCAGCGCGTGCTCGAAGTAGGCCGAGTTGTAGACGCCGGGGGTGAGCACCACCACGTTCGGGTCGGAGATGCCGTTCGGCGCGGCGGCCCGCAGCGCGGCCAGCAGTTGCAGCGGGTACTGCTCGACCGGGCGGATCCGGTGCCGGCTGGTCACCTCGGGCAGCGCCGAGAACATCGCCCGCCGGTTGGTCATCACATAGGACACCCCGGACGGCACCCGGACGTTGTCCTCCAGCACCCGGAAGGTGCCTTCGTTGTCGCGGATCAGGTCGATGCCGGAGACGTGCACCCGGACGCCGTTGGGCGGCACCACCCCGTGCATCACCCGGTGGAAGTGCGGCGAGCTGGCCACCACCCGGCGCGGGATCACGCCGTCGTCGAAGACCCGGCCGTCGCTGTACACGTCGGCCAGGAACGCCTCCAGGGCCTTCACCCGCTGCGCGACGCCGGCCTCGATCACCGCCCACTCGTCGGCCATCAGGATGCGCGGCACGATGTCGAGCGGGAAGGGCCGCTCCTCGCCGCCGATGTCGAAGGTGACGCCCTGGTCGAGGTAGGTGCTCTTCAGGTAGTCGGCGCGGGAGCGGACCTCGTCGCCCTGCAGTTTGCCCAGCTGGCGCAGCGTGGATGAGTAGGCCGTCCGCACCCCCTCGGCGGAGATCATCTCGTCGAAGGCCGGCCCCGTTGCCTGGTAGTCCGAGAACAGTGCACTCACGGGGGTCAGGTTATTGCCGAATTGTTTCATCGGGGTATCACCGGAGCCGAGTCATTCGACCAATTCCGGTGCGGACGCGGTCGCCAGCGATCCGATCAGCGCGCGGACGCCGGGGTGACGCCGAGACGTCCGATGTCCTCCGCCACGACGCGATGCTCACGGTGGTGAGCCGGGGCGCGTCGAGGCCGTCCGACTGACTACGCTCGGGCCGTCCGGCCAGAAAGGTCACCGATGAACTTCCGCAACGTGCAGGCGCCCACCGCCGTGGTGATGGTCCGCCCGCACCGCTTCCGGGTGAACTCCGAGACCCTCGCGGACAACGCCTTCCAGGCCGCACCCGAGGGCGAACTGGCCTCGGAGGCGATCGCCGCGGCGGCCCGCGCGGAGTTCGACGCCGCCGTCGAGCGGCTGGTCGCGGCCGGGGTCACCGTGCACGTCTTCGACGACTTCGGCCAGCTGGACACCCCCGATTCGGTATTCCCCAACAACTGGTTCTCCACCCACCACGGCGGGCGGGTGGCGATCTACCCGATGTACGCCCCGAACCGGCGCCGGGAGCGCCGGGCCGACGTGATCGAGCTGCTGAAGAGCACCTACCGGGTGCAGGAGGTGATCGACTACTCCGGCCTGGAATACGACGACCTGTTCCTGGAGGGCACCGGGGCGATGGTGCTCGATCACGCCGAGCGGCTGGCCTACGTGGCGAACTCGCATCGCGCCGACCCGGTGATCCTGGAGCGGTTCTGCACCGCCTTCGGCTACGAGCCGATGGCCTTCCCCACCGCCGGGCCGGACGGCCGCGCCGTGTATCACACCAACGTGATGATGGGCATCGCGTCGGAGTACGTGCTGATCTGCCTGGCCGCGATCAGCGACCCGCGGCGGCGCGACCAGGTGGCCCGCCGGCTGGCCGACAGCGGACGCGCCGTGCTGGAACTGACCTTCGAGCAGGTCGCCGACTTCGCCGGCAACACCATCGAACTGACCGGCTCGGGCGGGCGGGTGCTGGCGCTGTCGGCCCGCGCCGCCGCGGCGCTCACCGACGAGCAGCGGGCGGTGATCGAAGGGTCCGCCACCCTGCTGCC
>CALMIQ010000133.1 GCA_937863965.1 uncultured Micropruina sp. | reverse complement strand
GACGACCGACGAGCGCCGGGACGAAGTGCGCCCGGATGAACGCCGGAAACCAGCCCGGTCCGCCGCCGATCGTGACCGATCAACTCGACAGAAAATACCCCCAGGGGTATAATTCGAGACGTTCCGAAGGAGTGAGTCATGAGAATCGTCGTCGTCGGTGGAGTCGCCGGGGGAATGAGCTGCGCGGCCCGCGCCCGAAGGCTCGACGAGGCGGCCGAGATCGTCGTCCTGGAGCGCGGCGAGTACGTGTCGTTCGCGAACTGCGGGCTGCCGTACCACGTGGGCGGCGAGATCGAGGACGCCGGGCGGCTGCTGCTGCAGACGCCGGAATCGCTGCGCGCCGCGCTCGACCTCGACGTCCGGGTCCGTCACGAGGTGATCGGCCTGGACGCCGACGCGCGGACCGTCACCGTCCGGACGCCGTCCGGTGAGAGCCTGCTGGCCTACGACGCGCTGGTCCTGGCGCCCGGCGCCCGCGCCGTCCGGCCCCCGATCGCCGGACTCGACTCGCCCCGGGTGCGCACGCTGCGCACCGTCCCGGACGCCGTCGCGTTGCGCGAGCGGGTGGACGCCGGCGCCCGCCGCGCGGTAGTGCTGGGCGCCGGGTTCATCGGGCTGGAGGCCGCCGAGGCGCTGGCCCTGCGCGGCCTGGAGGTCACCGTCGTCGAACTGGCCGGTCATGTGCTGCCCCCGCTCGAGGCCGAACTCGCCCACCTCGTCACGCAGGAACTGCGGCGGCTGGGCATCACCGTCCACGCCGGCGTGGCCGCGTCCTCGATCACCCACGGTCCGCTGGAAGACGTCGTCACGCTGGCCGACGGCACGCGGATCGGCGCCGACCTGATCGTGCTGTCGACCGGTGTCCGGCCCGCGACCGAGGTGTTCGAGGCGGCCGGCATCGCCTGTGTCGACGGTGCGATCGTCGTCGACGGCCACGGCCGGGCCTCCGCGCCCGGCGTCTGGGCGGTCGGCGACGCCGTGGCCTCCACCGATCCGGTCACCGGTGCGGTCCGTCCGGTGCCGTTGGCCGGTCCGGCGAACCGGGCCGGGCGTCTGGTCGCCGACGCCATCGTGCGGCCGGAGTGCGCCCGGCCGATCCCGCAGCCGATCGGCACCGCGATCGTCCGGGTGGGTGGGCTGGCCGCCGCGCTGACCGGTGCCAACCGATCCGCCCTGGACGCCGCCGGCATCGCCTACCGCACCCTGCACCTGCACCCCAACCAGCACGCCGGCTACTTCCCGGGCGCCGGCCAGGTGCACCTGCTGCTGCACATCGGCGCCACGGACGGCCGACTGCTCGGCGCGCAGGCCGTCGGCGCCGACGGGGTCGACAAGCGGATCGACGTGCTGGCGACCGCCATCCGCGCCGGCCTGCGGATCGACGATCTGATCGATCTCGACCTGGCCTACGCGCCGCCGTACGGCCAGGCCAAGGACGCCGTGAACCTGGCCGGCATGGTCGGCGCCAACGTGCTCGACGGCACCCTACGGCTCTGGTACGCCGACGAACTCGACCGCGTTCGGCGCGACGCTCTGGTGCTCGACGTCCGCAGCACCGCCGAGTTCGCCACCGGGGGCCTGCCCGAGTCGCTGAACATCCCGCACACCGAACTGCGCAGCCGGCTGACCGAGGTGCGGGAGGCCGCCGGCGGGCGCCCGGTGCGGGTGCTGTGCGCCTCCGGCGTCCGCTCGGCGATCGCGCACCGCGTCCTGACCCAGGCCGGCTTCGACTCCGCCTCGCTGTCGGGTGGCATGCTCACCCTGCGGGCCACCCTCGGTGACCGCGCCGATGAACTGCTCACCCGGCCCGAACCGGTCCTCGTCTGAATCCTCCGGACCTCCCCGATGGAAGGAACCCACCATGGCACCCGTTGATCCCGACGCCCAGCGGCGCATCCTGAACCGGCTCCGCCGCGCCCGCGGCCAGCTCGACGGGGTGATCGCCGCCGTCGAGCGGGGCGGCAAGTGCCGCGACGTGGTCACCCAGCTGGCGGCGGTCTCCAGCGCCCTGGACCGGGCCGGCTTCGCGATCATCGCGACCGCGATGAAGGACTGCCTGGCCGACCCGGAGGCCACCGAACGCGCCGACGACATCACCACCGAGGAGCTGGAGAAGCTCTTCCTCGCGCTTGCCTGACCCAACCTCCAAACATCATTCGACAAGGAGAAACAACGCCATGTGTTACGCGGTGACCTGCAAACGGTGCGGGAAGACGACCTGGGCCGGCTGCGGCCAGCACGTCGACAGCGTCAAACGCGGCGTCCCCGCCGCCCAGTGGTGCGGCGGCCATGCAGCCTCGGCCGCCCCGTCCGGTGGTCTGCTCGGACGCCTCTTCGGCCGCTGAGCGCACCGCCGCTGCGCGCCCCTCTAGACTGAGCCGCCCCGGGGCAGAGCCGCCCCGGCGTCGGACGAGGAGGCACCATGCTGATCGGGCTGCGCCACGCACTCGACTTCGCCGAGAGCAGGAACTGCGGCATCGCCGCGATCAACACCCCGACGCTGGAGCTGCTGCTGGGAGCCGTGAAGGTGGCCGAGCGCTACCAGGTCCCGCTGATCGTGCAGCACGCGCAGGTCCATGAGCCGGTGAACGCGATCGAGGACATCGGCCCGGTGATGGTCGAGCTCGCCCGGCGGTCCAGCGCACCGCTGGTGGTGCACGTCGACCACGGCGAGTCCCTCGACTACATCGAGCGCGGCTTCGCCGTCGGCTTCAACTCGGCCATGTTCGACGGCTCCCGGCTGCCCTACGACGACAACGTCGCCCAGACCCGGGCCGTGGTGCAGGCCGCCGACGCCCGCGGCTACGGCGTCGAGGGCGAACTCGGTGTCATGCCGGGACGCGAGGACGGCATGGAATCCACGGGCGTCGCCGACGAGGCCCTCTACACCCGGCCGGCGGACGCCGCCGCGTTCGTCGCCGCGACAGGGGTCACCGCGCTGGCCTGCTCGTTCGGCACCGTGCACGGTCTGTACAAGGCCGACCCGCAGATCGACTACGACCTGATCGGCTCCCTGCGCCGAGCGAGTGGGGTCCCCATCGTGATGCACGGCGGCTCGGGGTTGAGCTGCGACGAGTACCGGGCGTCGATCGAGAACGGCGTCCGGAAGATCAACTACTACACCTACGCCGACAAGGCCGGCCTCGAGGCGGCGCGGGCGCTGCTGGCGGACGCCCCCGATACCCACGTCTTCTGCGACCTGACGGTGGCCGCCAGCAAGGCGATCGAGGCGAACCTGGACACCCTGGTCCGCTGTCTCTATCGGATCCTCTGACGCGGGCTCGGTCGGCGGCGCGTCCGAAATCCGCGGTCCAGTAACGGCAGGGACGGCCGGCATGCCGTCGGCGAACTGACTGGCCCGCGCTTCTCGGACGACCCCAGCCGAAGTCGGCTACGTGCAGTCGGCGCAGGTGCCGAAGAACTCGACCTCGTGGTCGATCTCGGCGAAGCCGTACTCGCCGGCGATGCTGCGGGTCAGGTCCTCCAGCCCGGGCAGGCTGATCTCGACCGTGCGTCCGCAGGAGCGGCAGACCAGGTGATGGTGATGCCCGGGGGTGCAGGTGCGGTAGGCGATCTGGCCGTCCGGGGTGCGGATGGCGTCCACCTCGCCGCTGGACGCCATCGCCTGCAGCGCCCGGTACACCGTCGCCAGGCCGACCGTGGAGCCGTCGCGGCGCAGCCGGTCGTGGATCTCCTGGCTGGTGGCGAACGACGTGCTGGCCTCGACGGCGTCGCGGATCTCGGTGCGCTGCCGCGTGCGGCGTGGCGTTCGTTCAGTGCTCGTCATAGTGACCCTCGTGCGCGGCGTGCCGGTGACCATCGTGAATGTAGTCGACGTGTCCACCGTGTGGCACCGCGCGATGCCCACAACCCTCGGAATGCACGTGCGGGTGTTCCTCGGTCATCTCGTGCGAACGGGGCGGCTGGTCGTCGGTCAGCTCGACGACGGGGGCGTGCCGCCGGGCGAGCAGCAGCGACACCGGCCAGCTGAGCGCGAACAGGCCGATCGCGATCACCACGATCAGCGCGCCGGGTGCGGTGTCGAACTGGTACGAGCCGATGGTGCCGCTGACGGCGGCGATGACGCCCAGCCCCATCGCCGTCAGCATCGAGCGCCGGAAGCCGATCACCAGGTGGTTGGCGGTCGCCACCGGCACCACCATCAGGGCGCTGACCAGCAGCAGGCCGACGGTCCGCATCGACACCGTGACGGTGACCGCGGCGAGCGCGACGACCAGAACGTTGTAGACCCGCACCGGCAGGCCGATCGTCCGGGCGAACGGCTCGTCGGCGCTGACCGCGAACAACTGCGGCAGCAGCCCGAGGCAGACCAGCAGCACCACGGCGCCCAGGCCACCGATGATCCACAGCTCGGCCGCGTTGATGGTGAGCAACGACCCGAACAGGAAGGCCGAGAGGGTTCCGGTGCCCTGGCCGGCCAGGCTGGCCAGCAGCAGCCCCCCGGACAGGCCGCCGTAGAACAGGATCGCCAGCCCGACGTCCCCGCTGGTCCGGCCCAGTTCACGAAGCAGTTCGATGGCTATCGCGCCGACCACGCAGACCAGCACCGCCAGCGGCAGCGGGGCGGTGCCGGTGAGGAAGGCCAGGCCGACGCCGGCGACCGCCAGGTGGCCGAGGCCGTCGCCGAGCAGGCTGAGCCGGCGCTGGACCAGGTAGGTACCGATCGCCGGGGCGGTCAGCCCGGTGATGAGGGCGGCCAGCAGCGCACGCTGCATGAACTCCAGGGCCAGCCACTCCATCTCAGACCACCTCCAGGCCGGTCTCGTGGAAGTGGCTGTGCGGCAACTCGTGCACCTCGTGACCGCCCGCGGCGGGCAGGAACGGCCCGTCGGCGACGATGCGTCCGTCGGCCAGGGTGATCGCCCGGTCGATCAGCGGCTCGAACGGACCGGGTTCGTGCAGCACCATCACCACCGTGGTGCCCTGCCTGCGCAGGTCGCTCAGCACGTCGGCCAGCACGCCCTGGGTGGCCTGATCGACGCCGGCCAGCGGCTCGTCCCAGATCATCAGGTCCGCCTCCCCGGCCAGCGCCCGGGCGATCAGCACCCGTTGCTGCTGCCCGCCCGACAGCCGGACGAACGGCGCCTGCGCGCGATCGGCCAGGCCGACCCGGGTCAGCGCGTCCGCCACGGCCCGGCGGTCGGCAGCCCCGGCCGGCCACAGCGGACGCCGCAGGCCGAGGCGTCCGGAGGCCACCACCTCGCGGGCGGTGGCCTGCTGGACCAGGATCGTGCTGCGCTGCGGCACGTAGCCGATCCGGCGCCAATCCCGGAACCGGCTCAGCTCGGTGCCGAACAGCCGGACGGTCCCGCGGTGCGGCACCAGCCCGAGCAGGGCCCGCATCAGGGTGGTCTTGCCGGAGCCGTTGTTGCCGGTCACCGCCACGGTCTGCCCGAGACCGATCTCGAAGCTGGCCCGCCGGACGATGGGGACGCCGGACAGCACCACGTCCACCCGCTGTGCGGTGATCGCGGGCTCGGTGGCTGGCTCCGGGGCCGGAGTCTCGGCAGGGGTCATGAACAGCCGTTCGCCTTCCGCAGGGCGGAGAGATTGGAGCGCATCACCTCAAGGTAGTCCGAACCGCGCGACTGGTCGGTCAAACCCTCCAGCGGATCGAGCACATCGGTGGTCAATCCGAGGTCACCCGCGATGGACTGGGCCACGGCGGGGGAGACCAGGGTCTCGAAGAAGATGGTGGTCACCTGGTTCGCCTTGGCGATCTTCTGCACCTCGGCGATCCTCGCGGCGGTCGGTTCGGTGTCGGGCTCCACCCCGCGGATGCCGACCTGTTCCAGGCCGTAGCGGCGCGCCAGGTAGCCGAAGGCCTCGTGCGAGGTGATGAACACCTCGCGGGTGCACGAGGTCAGGCCGGTGCGGAAGTCGCCGTCCAGCTTCTTCAGCTCGCCGACCAGGGTGGAGGCGTTGGCGGCGAAGGTGTCCTTGGCCGCGGGCATCGCCTCGGTGAGGGCGTCGCGGACGTGTTCGGCGATCGTCACCATGTTGGTCGGATCCAGCCAGGTGTGCGGATCGAGCGCCCCGTGATCGTGCTCGTCGCCGTCCTCCTCGTGCTCGTCGGCGTGCTCCTCCTCGTGGTCGGCCGGCTTCAACTCCAGGAAGGATGCGGTGTCCACCGTCCGCTTGGGCGTGACCGTCTGCACCGCGGCGTCCACGGCCGGCTGGAAACCCTTCTGGAACACCAGCAGGTCGGACTCGCCGAGCTCGGCCACCTGCTTGGGGGAGAGCTCGAGGTCGTGCGGTTCGGCCCCGGGCTGGGTCAGGTTGGTGACGCTGACCAGATCCTTCCCGACCTGCTCGGCGACGTACTGGAACGGGTAGAAGGACGCGGTCACCTTCAGCTGGGCCGCGGCGGTCGGGCTGGGCGCTCCCGCCGAACAGCCGGCGCTGATCGCCATCCCCAGGGCCGCCACCGCAACACACATCACCCGTATGAATCTCATGACAATCATTCTCAACAACCCGGGGTGGGTCTGTCAAAACGAGGGTGCCGCCGAC
>CALMIQ010000132.1 GCA_937863965.1 uncultured Micropruina sp. | reverse complement strand
CTGCAGAAGTAGTCGCTGCCCGCCGCGGTCACCTGGACGCCGGTGACGTCCAGGCCGACGCCGGGGCAGACGTCCTCGGAGTCGGGGATCTTGCCCTGGTAGTCGCCGAACGGGAAGTGGCACAGCGCCACGTCGGCGTGCAGGCCGCACCAGATCCGGCCCGACGGCGAGGCGAAGTCGGCGCTGGCGTGCTTGGCCACGTCGATCGCGCCGGAGGCGGGCGGCACCGACGGGGTGCCCGGCTCGGAGGGCCCGGGGCGTGACGTGGACGGCTGGGGTGGCGGTGCGGACGTCGACCCGGCGGTGGGGCTGGCCGGCACCGCCACCGTGGGTGATGGCGCCGGGGAGGGCAGGCAGCCGGCCAGCGCGGCGCAGAACAGCACGACGAGAACCGAGCGACGCACCATGGTCATCCTTCCAGCTGGCCTGATGGCATCCTGTCACGGGTCGAGCGCGACGGGCGGCTGCCCACCAGCTTCAGGCCGATCATGGCGGCGACCAGGACGGCCAGCAGCAGCACCCGGACCGGGCCGAGCGGGTCGCCGAAGGCGACCGCCCCGATGATCACCGTGCCGACGGCGCCGATGCCCGTCCAGATCGCGTAGGCGAGGCCGAGCGGGATGGTCCTGATCGCCTTCGCGAGGCACTGGAATCCGGCGACGGCGCAGGCCAGGAAGACCCACAGGAACCGGGAGTCCTGCTGTTCGAGCTTGAGGGCGGTGGTCATCCCGATCTCGAAGGCGCCGGCGATCAGCAGCCACAGCCAGCCGCTCATGCCAGCACCTTCAGCCCGATGATGGTGGCGACCACGACGCCCAGCAGCGCCCAGGCGGCGGGCCGCAGCTGCTCGCCGAAGGCCAGCCGGCCGACCAGCACCGTGCCGACGGCGCCGATGCCCGTCCAGACGGCGTAGGCGGTGCCCAGCGGAATGGTGCGCATCGCGTCCGACAGCAGGGTGAAGCTGATCGCGGCGCAGATCAGGAACGGCACGATGAACCACTTGCTGCGTTCCTCCAGCTTCAGGCAGGTGGTGAAGCCCACCTCGAAGACGCCGGCGGCCACCAGCGTGAGCCAGGGATCCATGACGATCACCCTCCGTTCCTTGCGCCTCTCGGCGACTGCGTTGAGTCAGTTTTAGCACGATCGTGCGATATAAGGCAAGTTCGCACGAATGTGCTACAACTGCGGCATGCCCCGGGTGGTCGATCATCAGCAGCGCCGCGCCGAGCTGGTCGATGTGGTGTGGCAGCTGATCATCGACGACGGCCTGCCCGGCATCACGATCCGGCGGGTGGCGCAGCGCAGCGGCTGGTCCAGCGGGGCCGTGAGGCACTATCTGCCGACCCGGGAGGCGATCCTGGACGCGGCGGCGCAGCGGGTGTCCGAGGTGATCGAGGAACGGGTGCGGGCCGTTGACGCCTCGGCTGCGCCGTTGGACGGCCTGGTCGGGGTGCTGGCGGCGGTGCTGCCCACCGATGAGCGCAGCCGGCGGGCGTCCCAGGTCTGGCTGGCCTTCGTCGGGCAGGCGGCCAGCGACCAGGGCATCGCCGACACGCAGGGCATCCTCTACCGCGACCTGAACCGGCTGCTCGTCGAGCTGCTGTCGGCGCTGGCGGCGTCCGGCCATGACGTCGCGGGCGGCCCGGTCGCCGCCGCGACCGAGCTGCAGGCCCTGGTCGACGGGCTGACCGTGCACGTCCTGCTGGAACGGGTCGCCGTCGCGGACGCCGAGGCGGCGCTGCGTGCCGCCGTCGGCCGCCTCGCCACCCCGCGCCCGGTCAGCGGGTGACGTCCGGACGCCAGAGCGGATCGCGTCCGATGAAGGCGATCAGGCGCTGCTGAGGGGTGGCGTGGTCGGGGACCGGCTGCTGCTCGCCGAACTGGCCGGAGCTGCGGATGAGCTGCTCCACCGACTCCATGCCGGCCAGCATCTCCGCACAGGTGGTCGCGTCCAGGGTGTCGTCGGCGCCGCTGGAGCGGGCCAGATCCCAGGTGTGCAGGAACACGTCGGGGGTGTAGAAGGTGTCGATCGCGGACGCCAGCGGCTGCGGCGGCACCCGTGGATGGCCGAACGGCTCGGACGCCCGCGCCTCGTCGTCCAGCAGGTCCTGGATGGTCAGCGTCTGCAGCGCCCACGAGCCGACGGGGTCGTCCGGGTCGCCGGCGGGGACCTGCACCCCGCCGGCGGCCAGGAACTCGGGGAACCAGGTGGTCAGGTGGGCCACCACGTCGCGGGCGGTCCACTCCTTCACCGGGGTGGGTGCCGCCCAGTCGCGGACGCCGGCGGCGACGTCGGCGAACCGGGCGGCGTAGGCGGCGTGCCGCGTCGCGGCCTCAGAGCGCGCCATCGGCCAGCAGCGTGTCGAGCTTGGCGTAGCCGTCGTTCACGCCGACCTCCATGCCCGAGGCGAGCCAGGCGTCCCGGCCCTCGAAGCTGTCGGTCAGGGACGCCGCGTGCAGACGGGTCCAGCCGTCGCCGAGGTCGGTCACGGTGAGGGTCTCCAGTGCCACGCCCTCGGGCATGCCCTCCCAGGTGAAGGTCTGCACGATCCGGTCCTCGCCGATCTCGTGGAAGCAGCCGCGGAAGGCCTGGACGTCGTCGTCGGTGCTGTCGGTGTACCGCCAGCTGCCGCCGGTGCGGGCGTCCCAGTGGTCGATGGTGATGGTCCGGTAGCTCGGCCCCGTCCACTGCACGACGAGCTCCGGGTCGACGTGGGCACGGATGACCTGGGCCGGGGTGGCGCGGAAGTCGCGGGTGATGTGGATCACCGGGACGACCGGGTCGGCCTCGATGGTGGCGGTGGTCAGGTGCTCGGTCATGATCGTTCCTTTCGATGGGGCGGCTCGGCCGCCGGATCGTTCTCGTTCAGCGCCGCCAGGACGGCGTCCAGGCGGCGGTACCGCTGGTCGGCCAGCTGGGCGTAGTGCTCGACCCAGGTGGTCAGCGTGCGCAGGGCGTCGGCCTCCAGGTGGACCAGCCGGCGCTGGGCCTGGGGCCGCTTGGTGACCAGGCCGGCCGCGGCCAGCACGTTCAGGTGCTTGGAGACGGCCTGGATGGTCATGTCGTACGGGGCGGCCAGCTCCGAGACCGTCGCGTCTCCGACCGCGAGCCGGGCGACCAGGTCGCGCCGGGTGCGATCCGCGAGTGCCGCGAAGGCCGCATCGAGCTGATCCGTCATGGTTCCTGTCCTCAACCGGTTGGTTGAATAAACCGTACGACGGATGACCGAGCATTGTCAACCACTCGGTTGAATAAGAATCGGGCGAGCGTCAGAGGTCGGC
>CALMIQ010000131.1 GCA_937863965.1 uncultured Micropruina sp. | reverse complement strand
GCGGAGTGGATCATGCCCTCGTAGACCTCCGGGCCGACGTCGAGGTACTCGTAGCGTCCGCCGTTCAGGAAGTCGATCCGCAGCGTCCGGGTCGCCGCGTCGTAACCCACCTCGCGCAGCGCCCTGGACCTCCACAGCCGGGTCATCTCCACGCCCCAGTCCTACCTCGCGAGGTGGTGCTTTGGTCCTCGGCCATTCGAGGCGCCATGCTCTCCAACTGCTCGATGACCAGCCGGATCGCCTCCGGCTGCTTGTCCGGCGGATACTTGTACTTGACCAGCAGCCGCTTGACCGACGAACGCAACTTGGCCCGGACGTCGTCGCGCACCGTCCAGTCGGTCTTGACGTCACGGCCGACGATCACCCACAGCTCCCTGGCGATCTCGGCCAGGACACCTTCGCCCTGGAAGCGATCGCCTCCCATTGGGCTTCGGTGAACATGGTTACTCCTCGGGGTGGACGAGTCGGTAGCTCTGTCGGCTGCTGCGCTTCGGACGCGTGGGCTGGATGACGCCTCGCTCGATCAGGGCGTTGAGCCGTCGGACAGTCGTCGGGTACTCGAGTTGTAGATGTTCGGCAATCTGTCGACTGGTCACTCGTCCCGACCGGATCGCTTCGATCACGGCGTCCAGTTCGGCTTGGATTCCACTACCCGGATGAGCCGGTTGGGGCAACAGAGCCTGTTGCCGCACAACCGGGGGGTAGGCCACAAGATGATAGGTCGCATACCGCTTGCCCCCACTACGGACAGCAACGCCCCGATCGACGAGGTCGCGGAGGGCTCGGCCGGCGGCCAACCCTTCAACGCCCCAACTACGCAGCATCGCCGACGACGCCCGGCCCGAGTTGCGCATCATGGCCAATGCGAGATGTTGCTCGTCGGTGAGCCCTCCGAGCCCCAATGATCCGATCCAGTCGATCGTCTCCGGCGAAAGCAAGGCATTGCGCGGGACTGTGACCTGCATACGGCCCGGGCTGACATCGAATTGCGGCGGCGACATGCCTGCCCTCCTCAGCGCAGCCACCACCCGGAGCAAACCCGAGCCACGGTTCTCGACGATGGTCTCGCCGGAGGAGTCCGGCAGGCCGACGTCCGTCAGAAGCTTGGCCAGAGTGGCATTGCGCGACGTGGAGGTCACGTTGGACGTGCCGAGGTCTTCCACATTGACGTTGCCGTGAAGGCCGCCGGGGCTCTTCACCACCAGCCGGTCGGGGTAAAGCTCGATCTGAACCTGGGTTCCTCGGCCTTCGGGGCTGTAGTCGCGGTGCATCACGGCGTTCGTCACAAGCTCACGAATCACATCGAGCGGGTAGTCGTAGCGGTCTTCGCGACCGATGCCGCGGATCACGGCTGCCCGGCTCATATTGCGGCGCAGCCCGACGCTTACCTCGGAGAGCATCTCCGGGATGGGGCCGTCGATAGTCACGTTGTCGACGAATCGCTCACCACCAGGCCCAGACTCGCCCATCGTCAGCGCGGGCAGCGCGACGAAGGCGATGAACAACTGCGGGAAGAAGCGCTGCGGATGCCGACCGAGGCTGAGCATGCCCGCGATGGTCGGCCGCGGCACGCCATCTACTTCCTGGATAGCACCGAGCAGGGTGAGCGCTCGAGCCGGGGCAGTGCCCTGAAATGTGCGTGGCGCCCGATCGACCGCGTGTGCGAGAGTCCCCTGAACTAGTCCAGGGTCAAGGTCGTCCAGTGTCGCGCCGTCCACGATCTCCCGATCGAACGTCGGCTGTGTGCGGCTGAGCAGCAGCTGGGTCACCTCATAGCGTGACAGTCGGCGGTCACCGTCGCCGCCACGGATGTAGGAACCGTAGTACTCACCTTTGGTCTCTACGAAGCAGGGTTTGTCGACAGCGTCGAGCGGCTCGATGTCAGCGCGCACCAGTTGGGCACCCTCGAACTCGACGACCTCGATGGGGATCCGGAGCGGCGGGACGACCTTCTCGTGACAGGCCTGGGCGAGCGACTCACGCACCGCATCGGCCCTGAAACCAGGTACGGGACGGAAGTCGTCATCCTCGGAGAGTCCCAGTAGGAGCGTCCCGCCCGATCCGTTGGCGAATGCACTCAGGGTCTCCGGGATCGAACGCGGCAATCCCCCGGCAGCGGACTTGACTTCGACGTCAGACGGTTCCAGCCCTACCCGTCGCAACCGGGCAACCACAACATCGACGTCCTCGTCCGCACCCATGCCCGCTCCCTACTCTTTCAGCAACTTTCACACACTCTTACACACTCTTACACACTCTTGGCGCCTCCGTCACTGACAGTCAGAGTTGCCGGATCATCGAGGGCAGCGTCGACGGCGACTGTGGCTTCGGGCTGGGCGAGATCAACGCGACCCAACGGCTCGCCCAGCTCGTTCGCCACCCCGTACGGGATGTGCACACCGGCAACGAAGTCCGCGACCGGATCAAGGTGGGTGGTCTGGTCACCGAAGAAGATGTGCGGACGCATGACCTTGAGCACCTTCGCCTTCTCGATCCCGCCGAGGAAGAAGGCGTCGTGACGTTCACACCCCAGCTCCTCATGGACCGGATGGCCCGCTCGTGGGCGGGAGCACTGCGCGCGGTGACCAGCGCGATCCGCAGCCGCGGGGTGTAACTGGAGTCAGCGAGACGCTTGGCTTCCTCGCACGGTCGATCAGAACGCCGGCCAGTCGATCCGCGTCCTGGGCTCGCGCAGGATCGTCATCGCCCTCAACCCCGACGCGGATGACCCCGAGCTGCTGCGCGCCGCCGTGATGCTGCTGCGGACCGTTGCGATCACTGCGTCGGCGCGTGCCGGCACCGAAGAACTCCACACCGCAGAGGAGAAGCTCGGCGAAGCGATCGCACAGCTGGCGAAGATCGACGCCGTGAAGAAGCTGGCCGGATCGATCCAGCAGAGCGTCGCCAAGATCGACAGCGGCTGCACGACCGTCGGCATCACGATCCACCGGCTGCTGGACGAGGCCCTGACAGCTCTGGCCAGCGCCGAGAGCAGCACCACCGAACCTCAGGCCAGCACTCCCGGAGTCGTGACCGGCGTCGCCTGACAACCGGCAGCCGGAAGGGCAGGCGGGAGCCCCCTTCGGGCCACCCGCACATCTCCATCCCCAACCGGATCGCCGGGTAGGAAGCCCTGAAACCATGTCAGGTCAGCTCGGGCAGGGACGCGGCGAGATGCTCCCAGGCGTCGTGCGCACCGCCGTCGACGATGCCGAACTGCGAGATGAGCACGACCCGGCGATCCGCCGCGTCGTAGAGCTCCAGGCAGGACGTGGGACCGTGCGGCCCGTGCAACCGCAGCAGTAGGCAGTGCTGCACGGCCGCCGGCCGGATCTCGAGGATCGCCTCCTCGGTGCCGACGGCCATGACTCCGGCGGCATGGGCGACGGACTGCACGGTGTCCTGCACCGCGTGCATCGCCGCGTCCGAGAACACGGCGATGCCGAGCGGGAGCCCGACGGCGCAGGCGTGCTCGATCACCGACGGCAGCACGCCCGGCTCGATGTGCCGGTGCGGCAGGAACGCGGTGCGGGCCATCGTCCAGGTGAGCAGGTCGTCGATTCGTTGCAGCTGGTCGGGCAGGTCGTCGGGACCGCGCTCCGGGCCCCGCGGCTGGACGTCGAACGCCTCCCCGGGCAGCCGGTCGTCGAGGCGGGCGAGCCCCTCGATGACCAGGCGATCCTCCGGGAGCAGCGGGTGGCAGCGGTGCACCGTCCGGTCGTCGACGCCGCACAGCCTGAGTTCCGGCATCGGCTCCGCCCCCGGCGCCACCGCCGGCTGGACCAGGGTCTCCCGCACTGATACCGGCCGCAGTGGCGCGCCGATACGAGCGTTGTCACGACGCCCCGTCAGCGCTTCCGGCCGGTACCCATCATCCCGCGGGCGATCTCGCCACCCACGGTGATCACCTTGTTCCAGAACG
>CALMIQ010000130.1 GCA_937863965.1 uncultured Micropruina sp. | reverse complement strand
TGCACGGATCGGCATCAGCCCCCGGTGGGTGAGTTCGACCGCGCTGCGCCGGATGAGTCGGCCGCACACCGGCGGGACGGCCGGTTCGCCGTCCGGCTCGGGTTGGTCGAGGTCCGCGGCATCGGACGGGACCTCGCCGAGAAGATCGTGGCCTCCCGGGAGACCGACGGGATGTTCGCCTCGATGGGGGATCTGGCCCGCCGGACGGAACTCACCGCGCAGCAACTGGAGGCGCTGGCGGCGTCCGGGGCGTTGGAGTGTCTCGGGTCGACCCGCCGGGAGGCGCTCTGGCGGGCAGGCACCGCGGCGCTCGACCAGCCCGGCTTCCTGCCCGGGACGCTGGCCGACGTGCAGCCCCCGCTGTTCGCCGAGCCGTCGGCGTTCGAGACCCTGGCCGACGACCTGTGGGCCACCGGCCTCTCCACCGACGACCATCCGCTGGCCCACCTGCGCCCCGGGCTGGATGCGCGCGGGGTGCTGCCCTCGTCCGGGCTGCGTACCGCCGAGGCCGGACGCCGGGTCGAGGTCGCCGGGGTGGTCACCCACCGGCAGCGGCCCTCGACGGCGTCCGGGATCACCTTCATGAACCTCGAGGACGAGCACGGCCTGGTCAACGTGGTCTGCTCGCAGGGGGTCTGGATGCGCTACCGCCGGATCGCCCGGGATTCGGCGGCGCTGATCGTCCGGGGCATGTTGGAACGCTCCCCCGAAGGTGTCACGAATCTGCTCGCGGACTATTTTGAACCGCTGCGGCTACGGGTCCGGCACTCCTCGCGCGACTTCCGGTGATCGGAGTGCGCCGGCAGCCGCCGGTCATGGACGTAGCGGGGGTCGGCGATCCGTCGGACGTCGAAGCTCACGGTCCTGCTCCTGTCTCGCGAGTGGTGTTCCGGTGGCCGGGTGCGATCAGACCGGATTCGTAGCCGATGACGACGAGCTGCGCCCGATCCCGAGCCCCCAGTTTGGTGCGCAGCCGGCTGACGTAGGTGCGTGCGGTCTCCGGGCTGAGGAACAGCCGGGCAGCGATCTCGGCGTTGTTGAATCCGTGTCCGACCAGCGTGAGCACCTCGGTCTCACGCGGACTCAGCGCATCCAGCAGTTCGGGTCGCGACGCCGAGCGCGCCACCTGGCGGAACAGGATCGCGGTCAGCGCCCGGTCGGCGATCGAGTCTCCCGAGGCGACGTCCCGGATCGCCTGCCGCAGGGCCGGTCCGTCGACGTCCTTCAGCAGGTAGCCGCTGGCGCCGGCCCGGATGGCGGCCAGCACGTCCTCCTCGTCGTCGAACGTGGTCAGGACGAGCACGCGGATGTCGGCCAGGTCGTCGGAGCCGGTGATCTGCTCGGTCGCGGCGATCCCGTCGAGCAGCGGCATGCGCAGATCCATCAGGACGACGTCCGGCCGCAGCCGCCGCGCCAGCGCGACCGCCTGCATGCCGTTGCCGGCCTCCCCGACCACCTCGATGTCGCCGTCGTGGGTGGCGAGCAGGGACAGGCCGGCCCGGACGAGTTCCTGGTCATCGGCCAGCACGATGCGTGTCCTCATCGGCCCCGCTCCCCCGTCGGCAGCCTGGCCCGCACGGCGAACCGATCCGGCGCCGCGAAGCCCCATTCGATCTCACCACCGAGTTCGGCGGCGCGTTCCCGCAGGCCGGCCAGGCCGCCCGCCGGCCGTGGGTCGCGGCCGGCGTCCGGCGCGCCGTCGTTGCCGACGTCGATGCGCAGGTCCGGCGGGTCGGCGACGATCGCGATGCTGATCCGCCGCGGTCGCGCGTGGCGCACGGCATTGGTGATCGCCTCCTGCACGATCCGGAACGCCGCGGCCTCGACCGCGGCGGGTGCGGCCACGTCGTCCCGGTCGAGGTCGACGACGATGCCGCCGGCGCGCAGCCGGTCCGCCACGGCGTCCAGGTCACGGAGCCCGGATTCGGGCCGCGGCCGCGCAGGACCGGTGCCGCCGATGGCGCGGACGGTGTCGCGCAGCTGGCGCAGCGCCTGCGCCGCCGCACCCCGCACCTGGCCGAGCCCGGCCGCGGCCGGATGGTCGGCGGGTAGCCGCTCGGCGGACGCGTTCGCGTGCAGCGAGACGATCGCCAGGGAGTGTCCGAGCTCGTCGTGGAGTTCGCGAGCGATCCGGGTCCGCTCGGCGAGTTGGGCGCGTTCGGTCTCCGCGCGGGCGGCGTCGGCGGCCAGCCGGGTCCGCTCGGACTGGCTCCGCTGCAGCTCGCGGCGGGTCTTCATCACCTCGGCGAGCGCGACCGCCAGCACCGCGAGGACGACGTTGCTGAGCAGCTCGTAGCCCAGAATGCTCTCGACGGCAGACCCCTCGCGTATTCGGAAGAAGGCAGCGACGGCGAACAGTGCCAGCGCTGAGATCAGTGCGAACCATCGGTGGCCCGCGGTGGTGGCCGCGGCGAGGAACACCAGCAGAGGCAGCACCACCCCGATGCTGGGCAGGCCGGCGATGTAGTACCCGCACACGGTCAGGATCGCGGCCACGAGCGCGACGCGCGGCGCCCGGTTGCGCAGCAGCGTCAGGGCGCCGAACGCGCCCGCGAAGCCGACCGCG
>CALMIQ010000129.1 GCA_937863965.1 uncultured Micropruina sp. | reverse complement strand
GGCTTTTGGCCCTTCGATAGGCGTCGCTCTCGTCATGTCCGCGCATCGGTGCGTGGCCACTTCCACCCCCTTCGACACACCTCCGGTCCCGATTGGGTCAAACTACTGACATGAGTGAACACGGACTCGCCGCCGCCGTCGCCAAGATGCAGGCCGCCGGCGCCAACGGCCCGGCCATCGACGTCTTCGCCCACTACTACCGCCAGGCGAGTGCCGGCGTCACCGGGTTGATCGGTGAGGACACCATCGCCCCGCTGACCGATCCACCGCAGCTCAGCGCGGCGACGGTCGACGAACGAACCGCTCACGAGGCCATCGCCCGCACGGTGATCATCAAGCTCAACGGCGGGCTGGGTACGTCGATGGGCCTCGACCAGGCCAAGACGCTGCTGCCGGTTCGCGAGGGCCTCACCTTCCTGGATCTGATCGTGCGACAGATCATGGCCGCCCGGCGGGCCTACGACGCGCCGCTGCCGCTGCTGTTCATGAACTCGTTCCGGACCAGGGCCGACACACTCGCCCACCTGGAGCGCTATCCCGACCTGCCGGTGGCGGGCCTGCCGGTGGACTTCCTGCAGAACGCCGAACCCAAGATCACCGTCGACACCTTCGAGCCGGTCGAGTGGCCGGCCGATCCGACCCTGGAGTGGTGCCCTCCGGGCCACGGCGACGTGTACACCGCGCTCGTCGGATCCGGCGTCCTGGACGCCCTGCTCGCCGCCGGCATGAAGTACGCCAGCATCTCCAACGGTGACAATCTGGGCGCGGCGCCGGACGCCCGGCTGGCCGGCTGGTTCGCCGGCACCGGCGCCCCGTATGCCGCCGAGATCTGCCCGCGGACGATCAACGACCGCAAGGGCGGCCATCTCGCGATCCGGAAGTCGGACGGCCAGCTGATCCTGCGTGACACGGCGCAGACGCCTGCCGAGGACATGGACTACTTCACCGATGAGCACCGCCACCCGTACTTCCACACCAACAACCTGTGGATCGACCTCGAGCAGTTGAAGGCGGCGCTGCTGCAACGCGGGGCCGTGCTGGGCCTGCCGCTGATCTACAACGAGAAGAACGTGGACCCCTCCGACGCGTCCTCGCCGAGGGTGATCCAGCTGGAGACGGCGATGGGCGCGGCCATCGAGGTCTTCGCCGGCGCCACCGCGATCGCGGTCCCGCGGTCGCGGTTCCAGCCGGTCAAGACCACCAACGAACTGCTCCTGCTGCGCTCGGACGTGTTCGATCTCGGCTCGGACGGCCGGCTCAGCCAGACCGTGGACGACCTGCCACGGGTCGACCTCGACGGACGCTTCTACCGGCTGATCGACGAGTTCCAGTCGCGGGTGCGGGTGGCGCCGTCCCTGAAGGGGGCGCGGTCCTTCGTCGTGGAGGGCGACTGGACGTTCGATAGCCCGGTGGTCGCCACCGGCGAGACGGCCTTCCCCGACCTGGGCCGGCCCGCGGTCGCGGGGGTCGACGACCCGCGGTGAGCGACACCGAGTTGGCCCGCGCCGTCGGTCTCGCCCTGACCGGGCAGGCCGATGGACTGGATCGGATCACCCCCGACGTCCTGACGGCGCTCGCTGATGCGGGCTGGGACGCCGAGCGCATCCTGGCCCATGCAGAGGCCGTGCTGGCCGGTGGTGGGGTGTGGCCGCACCCGGTGCCCGATGCGTTGCGGGCCCGAGTGGGCAGCGCCCGGCTGTTCGCGGTCCTGCAGCGTGCCCAGCAGGAGTTGGGCCTGTTCGGGCGCGCCGCGGCGCCGGCGGCCCGGCGTCCACTCACCGCCGATGAGCGCCGGCTACTGAACGACGTCCCGCCCCATCACGGCACCTGATCCGACGAGCAAGCGATCCCCCGCCACGGGCGCGGCGGGGGATCGGTGTGCGTGGTGCGGGCGCGGTCAGTCCTTCTTGAGCAGATCGCGGATCTCGCCGAGCAGTTCCTCGGTGGTGGGGGCGCCCGGCTCGGTCTCGGTCGGCTTCTCGGTCAGCTTCTTCAGCCGCTCGTAGGGCACCACGATGCCGAAGTAGACCACGAACGCCATGATGACGAACGCCACCAGAGCGGTCAGGAACGGTCCGACGGACATCATTCCGAACGGCCGCCACTCGTCGAAGTTGGGAGCCCCACCGAGGATGGCCAACAGCTCGACGACGATCTGGGTGAACGCGGTGGTGACGGTGGCGAAGGCGCCGCCGATCACGAAGGCAACCGCGATGTCGATCAGGTTGCCCCGCATCAGGAAGTCTTTGAAACCCTGAATCATAGTCATTCCCTTCACTCACGGCCGCCCCTGGTTCTGGGGGCTGTGGGGCCGTGTGTGCGGAAATTTAGCGAAGCGTCCCGGGGCGGCTTCGGCGTCCTTCGTGCTGGACAGTCGCACGGCGAATGGTGCGGGGCGGTACAAGCCGGGCGGCCCGGTTCATGCGCAGGGGGACGAGCCGGCAGCTGGCTTCAGCGAGGGACGGTACGGGCCGGCGACCGGTTCTGGGTGCTACGAGCCGGCGGCCGGGTTCAGCGCAGGGCGAAGCCGAGGGGGCCGCGGGCCGCCGCGGCGGAGACCCGGGGC
>CALMIQ010000128.1 GCA_937863965.1 uncultured Micropruina sp. | reverse complement strand
TGCTGAACGTCTGGTACGTGAACTTCTTCAAGGCGACCTCGCACGCGATCCTGCCGTATGCGCAGTACCTGCACCGGTTCGCCGCCTACCTGCAGCAGTTGACCATGGAGTCCAACGGCAAGGGTGTGCGGCTGGACGGCTCGCCGGTCACCACCGAGACCGGCGAGGTGTTCTGGGGAGAGCCGGGCACCAACGGCCAGCACGCCTTCTACCAGCTGATCCATCAGGGCACCCAGTTGATCCCGGCCGATTTCATCGCGGTCGCCAACCCGGCGCACCCGTTGACCGACGGCGGCGTCGACGTCCACGAGTTGTTCCTGGCCAACTACTTCGCCCAGACCAAGGCGCTCGCCTTCGGCAAGACCGCCGAGGAGGTGCGGGCCGAGGGGACGCCGGAGGCGATCGTCAGCGCCCGGGTGTTTAAGGGCAACCGTCCGACCACCTCGATCATCGCGCCGGCCCTCACCCCCTCGGTGGTGGGCCAGTTGATCGCGCTCTACGAGCACATCACCTTCGTGCAGGGCTCGATCTGGGGCGTCGACAGCTTCGACCAGTGGGGCGTGGAACTCGGCAAGCAGCTCGCCCTGCAGATCGCGCCCGCGGTCGCCGGGGACGCCGCGGCGCTCGAGGCGCAGGACCCGTCCACCCAGAACCTGGTCGGCTACTACCTGCGGCACCGTTCCTGACCGATGGACGCCCGCGCCCCGTCCCGGGGTGCGGGCGTCCGCGGCGTCGCGTCGGCCCGATTGCACACGCCCGGTGGCGGGCCTCCGGGTGGGTGCCGGCCGAACCTGGCTAGAATCTGGATGTTTGACCGCCGTGCGTCGCAGCGAGAGGAAGCCCTACGTCGATGAGCCTGGCTGACTACGCCGCCCAGCACGGTCTGCATCGGGTGGGTGCGCGTCCCAATCTGTGGCGCTACCTCAAGCAGACCTGGGACCGGCGGGACTTCGCGATCGCGATGGCGCGGTTCCGCATTCAGGCCAGCCAGGAACGCAACCGGCTGGGCATGCTGTGGCTGGTGCTGCAGCCGTCGCTGAACGCACTGATCTACGGCCTGATCTTCGGGATCCTGCAGGGCGACGCCAACCGGCCGCCCGACTACGCCGCCTTCGTGGTGATCGGGGTCTTCCTGTTCGACTTCTTCTCCAAGTCGCTGAGCAACGGCGCCAAGTCGATCACCGGCAACCGGGCCCTGGTGCAATCACTGGCCTTCCCCCGGCTCACGCTGCCCCTCGCGGTGGTCCTGGAGAACTTC
This sequence comes from uncultured Micropruina sp., assembly GCA_937863965.1. Lineage (GTDB taxonomy): Bacteria > Actinomycetota > Actinomycetes > Propionibacteriales > Propionibacteriaceae > Micropruina. Next base: position 21,290 of record CALMIQ010000128.1, on the reverse strand, counting down.
ATGGCGTTGGTGCCGATGCTCGGCGTGATGGGGCTGGCGCTGGTGGTGATGGGTCACCTGCCGGCCTGGGAGTGGCTGCTGATGGCGCCGCTGCTGGCCCTCTATTCGCTGTTCAACGCCGGGGTCGCGATGATCGCCGCCCGGCTCACCGTGCATGTGCGCGATCTGACCCAGATCCTGCCGTTCATCAACCGGATCCTGTTCTACACCTCGGGCGTGCTGTTCGCGGTGGATCGCATCTTTCGCGCGCATCCCTGGGCGATCGAACTCTACGACTTCCACCCGCTCTATCAGGTGTTGCAGATCGCCCGCGGGCTGCTGATGGGCGGCAGCTACGAGCTGCACTACTGGCTCTACTTCGCCATCTGGTCGGTGGTGGTGTTCGTGGCCGGACTGTTGTTCTTCTGGGTCGCCGAGGAGCGCTATGGCCGAGACTGATCAGCACGTCCACCGCCAACCGGTCGTCATCGTCGACGATCTGCACGTGAAGTACCGGGTGTTCGCCGGCGGCCGTGCCGCCGAGGGTGCCGCCGGCCGCTCGGGCCTGCTCACCCGCGCCCGCGGGATCCGGACCGTGCACGCCCTCAAGGGCGTCTCGTTCACAGCCTACGAGAACGAGTCGATCGGCGTGATCGGGCACAACGGCTCGGGCAAGTCCACGCTGATGCGGGCGATCACCGGGCTGACCCCGCCCGAATCGGGCGCGGTCTATGCGGCGTCCCGGCCCAATCTGCTGGGTGTCGGGGCGGCGTTGCTGCCCGACCTGTCCGGCGAGAACAACATCATCCTCGGCGGCCTGGCGCTCGGCTTCTCCAAGCGCGAGGTGCTCGAACTGCGCGACGAGATCGTCGAGTTCGCCGAACTCGAGGAGTTCATCGACCTGCCGATGCGGACCTACTCCTCGGGCATGCAGGCCCGGCTCAAGTTCTCCATCGCGACCGCCAAGCAGCATGAGATCCTCATCGTCGACGAGGCGCTCTCGGTGGGCGACAAGGGCTTCCGGGCCCGGAGCGAGGGCCGGATCCGGGAGATCCGGGCGAACGCGGGCACGGTCTTCCTGGTCTCGCACTCGATGGGGTCGATCGCGGACACCTGTGAGCGCACCATCTGGATCCACCGCGGTGAGCTGCGGATGGACGGGCCGACCGAGGAGGTGCTCGCGGAGTATCAGGACTCCCGCGGGCGACGCTGACCGGCGTCCCGCGCAGAGACCCGAGAAGGGCCCACCCGCCAGCGGCGGGTGGGCCCTTCGAACGCGTGTCGCGCCGGGCTACTTGCTCATGTTGACGTTCAGCGTCTGACCGGCGGCCAGGTTGCTCGGCGAGGCCTGGGTGGACACCCGGTACTGCGTCACGCGAGCGCCCGCGACCTTGACCCAGACGCTGACGTTCTTGTAGCCGGCACGGGTGAACCGCAGCCAGTGCTCGCCCTCGGAGAGGCCCTTGATGATGTACCGGCCCGCCGTCGTGCTGTCGCTCGGCGTCTGGGTCACCGCCTCGGTCTCGCGAGCCGAGGTGTGGGCGGTGAGGCTGGTCAGGTACACGCCGTTCAACCCGGCACCGTTGTACCGGACGAGGCCGGACAGCGACGCACCCTTGGCCAGCTTCACCGACGACGCGGTGGCCGTGGCGCCCGCGCTGCCGACCTTGTAGGTGCTGCCCTGGGAGGACACCGGCACGCCGCCCGCGGTCGAGCTGGACGCCCACATCGAGGTGTAGCCGTCGTCACCGAGATAGCTGAGCAGGACCTTGTAGCTGCCCGGGCGCACGGACGCCGAGTAGCTGCCGTTGCTGGCCACGTCCGCCTCGGCGACGAGCTCACCACCGGTGTTGTAGACCAGCGCCACCACGTCCCGCCCGTTCGGCCCGGTGACGGTGCCCTTCACGGTTCCGCGGGGCACCCGGGTCTTGGCGATCTGGAACGCCGACCGATCGCTCTTCTGGACGCCCTCGGCGTCGACCACCATCACCCGCACGTAGTACGTGGTGTTCTCGGCGAGTCCGGTCAGGGTGACGTTGGTGTCGGTGACGTCCACCGACTTGGCCCCCGACATGCTCGAGCTGGTCGAGTACTGGACGCGGTACTTCATCCCCGACTCGAAACCGGACGGCTTGTCCCAGCCGACCCGCACGCTGGTGGGCTTCTGCTGGGTGACCGTCAGGTCGCCCGGCGCCACGATGTCGTAGTTCGACGTGGTCAGCGTGATCTCTTTGGAGAGCTTGCTCATGGTCACCAGCGGCGTGTAGCCGGACGTGCCCGGGGTGCCGATCGGCGGCTGCTGCACCGCCACGCTGATCCAGTACTGGGTGTTCTTGCGCAGCTTGTCGGAGTCGTTCTTGCCGTGCAGGGTGAAGTTCTCCACCTGGTTCCACACGAACTGGGCCTTGTCGGTGCGGTTGTAGTAGCGCACGCGGTAGCCGGGGGCGCCCGAGACGTTCTGCCAGCTCAGCTCCACCCAGGTGCTGGCGATGTTGGCGGCGGCCAGGCCGGTCGGGGCCGTGTAGGAGTAGAAGGTCTTGGCACCCGAGGAGGTGTTGCCCCACGTGTCCAGGTTCTTGCCGGCCGCATTCACGCCGATCACCTGGAAGTAGTAGGTCTTCTCGGCCGACAGACCCGAGACGTTGGTGAAGGCCGTGGTGATGTCCTTGCCGTCGACCTTGGTCACCGTCGTCGGGCTGCTCATCTTCGACGAGGTCGAGTAGCGCACCGTGTACTTCGCGGCGCCCGACCGGGCCGTCCAGGACAGCTTCACCACGTCGGCGCCGAGCGCCTTGGCCGTGGGCTTGGGGCCGGCGGCCGCCAGCGCGTCCCCGGCCATCGAGGCGCCGGTGATCAGGACGGCGACGGCGGCGAGCGCGACCCAGGCGCGACGGATGCGGGACATCCGCGCGGTCGGCGGCGAGGTGGTCATCGTGGTGTCGTCGTTCACTTGCACGTCTTCGCCCCCTGGGAGAGTTCGAACCACCCGGCGAGGTAGGTGCCGTAGACCCGGCGCAGGTCGTCCTTGTAGGCGGGCGCGGCGCGCCGGGCGTCGAAGGTGATGGTGTGCTCCTCGCTGTACCGCAGGCCGGCGGTCGACATGTTCGCCGTGCCGTGCAGGGCACGACCGTTGTTCCCGGTGGCCGGGCCGATCAGGATCAGCTTGGTGTGCATGGCCACGGCGGTGCACTTGAAGGAGATCTTGGCCTTCTTCAGCAGGTTGATCACCGTCTTCGAGATGGTGGTGGCGCCACCCTGCTGGGTCAGCAGCATCTTGACGTCGCAGCCACGCTTCTTGAGGCTGGCCAGCGCATTGGCCATCTTCGTCGCCTTGGAGTCGGTGAGTTTGAACATCGCGATGCGAATCCGCTTGTCGGCCGTGCAGTCGACGTTGTCGAACGCGGCGATGTAGGAATCGACCACCGTGGAGGGCTGCGGGCTGAAGGTGATGAAGGTGCCGCGTCCGGAGTCGGTGCCGCGGATGCTCGGATCGACCCAGATGTTGCGGTCCTTGTACAGGGTGTTCTTCAGGCCGGTCGGGAAACCGGTGTTCTTCGAGCAGCCGGTATTCGCGCAGTAGGTCATTCCGTCGTAGCGCATGCTGAACTCGTTGAACAGCTTCTTGTCGTTGTAGACGACGGTGAGTTCCTGCCAGTAGTTGCGGATCTGGCTGCGCGCCCAGTTACCGGAGGACGAGATCACCGCGGGCTTGGCGCTGGCGGCGGCGCGGGCCGAGCCGGAGGCGCCGTCCCAGATCGTGTCGCTGATCGTGACGAACTTCTCGTGGTTGATCGCGTAGGGGAAGGTTTTGCTGGAGTTGGTGTTGAAGCAGCCGTTCGAGCACCATTCGATGCCGTCGGTCTTCCCCCCCGCCGTCTTCGGGATGCCGGTGATTCCGGCGAGGGTCAGCAGCCGGCGGTTGATCAGGGCCTTGGCCGAGCCCGGGGTGATGGATCCGCCGTCGAGCACCAGGCCGACCTTGACGTTGCGCTTCTTGACCAGGTACTCCAGCGCGTCGTAGATGACCTCCGGGTCGCTCTCCGGGCGGCTGCCCAGGCTGCCGGCGGGATCGGCGCCGGCCTTCAGGCCCGGCTGGGTCATGGTGCCGATGGCCCGGATGAAGTACATGCCGATCTTGATCTCGGCGTTCTGCCGGGCGCCACACAGGATCTGGGCGATCTTCTTCGGGAAGTCCCAGGGGGTCTGGTTGAGCGGGTCGTAGTACCCGCGCACCTCCATGTCGTCGACGTTGAACCAGGCCTCGTAGGCACGGGGCTCGTCGGTCAACGTCGGACACGCCGACGTGGTGGGCACCTTGATCACGGCGTCATCGGTGTCGAAGCTGAGCGCGTGGGCATTGGACGCGAGCATCACGGTCGACAGCGCCGTCGCGGCGAGTGCTATCGGAACCCGGGATCCACCGCGTTTCTTACTTCCCAAGGCCATAGCTTCCCCTCGCTCGTCGGCATCGATTGGTTTGCAGGCGGGCCTCGATGGCCGACCTCCCGCTGGGCGGTAGCATACTTGATCCTGCTAAAGATCCCTGGACGCGGGCTTTGAACGGGGATCGTCCGGAGAATATGGAGGTGTCATGCGGCGTGTCGTGATCTGCCTGATGGTGGCGATTCTGACGCTGGCGGGAGCCGCGTCGTCCGCACCGCAGGCGCATGCCGCCGGGCGCCTCCGGGTGAGCAATCCGGCGCCGCGACAGGAGCTCAGCGAACGACCCGGCTGGGTGAGCCTGGCCTTCGACGGAACGGTCAAGCGGTCGCTGCTGAAGGTGCTGGTCGTCGACGCGCGCGGCGCCAACGTGGTCGTCGGCGAACTGATCTACCAGGGCTCCGCGGTGCTGGTGCAGCTCAACAACGAACTGCCTCGCGGCACCTACACGGTCAAGTACCAGGTCGATCGCAAGAGGGACGGCCAGCCCGAGGGCGGCGCCTTCCAGTTCGCCTACGGCAAGGGGCGATGGACCACGGTCGTCGCCTCGTGGAGCGGCACGGCGCAGCAGCCGCCCGAGATGGCGAACCCGGACCCGATGGCCACCGGGCCGGTGGTGGTGCCGACCACCACCCCGCCGGTGGTCGAGGTGAGCGATCCGGCGTCGCCGACGCGGACGGCCTCGCCCTCGCCGAGCAGGTCGAGCGCCTCGCCCACAGAGACTCCCACCGAGTCGCCGACGCCGGTCGAGACCCCGAGCGAAGAGCCGACACCCGAGCCCGCCGAACCCGAGCCGGCCACGGGACCCGATCCGGTCCCGTGGATCATCGGTGCGGCGGTGCTGGTGGCCGCCGGGGCCGGCGGCTGGTCGATCCTCCGCCGCCGTCGCGACGGCTGAGTCTCAGGACCAGCCTTCGTCGTCCAACTGACGGAACAGCTGGGACCAGCGCGCCAGGAACGAGTCCCGGCTGAACGCCGCGGCCGCCGCGATGCCGGCCACCCCCATCCGATCCCGGAGCTGCGGGTCGGACAGCACCTCGACGGTCCGGCGGGCGAGCGCGGCGGTGTCGCCCTGGGGAACCAGGAACCCCGTCTCGCCGTGCTCGATCATGTCGCCGGGCCCGTAGTTCAGATCGAAGGAAACCACCGGGCAGCCGTGGGCCATGGCCTCCAGGATCACCAGGCCGAAGCCCTCGTAGCTGCTGGTGAGCAGGCTGACGCTGGCCTTGCGGTAGACGGCGCCCGGGTCGCTGGTGTAGCCGGCGAGCCGGACCGACCGGGACAGGCCGAGGCTGGCGATGAGGGCCCGCAGCGCCTTCTCCTGCGGTCCGCGGCCGTAGATCTCCAGGCGTGCCCGCGGCCGTTTCCGGACCACCTCGGCGAAGGCGCGAATGGCGGCGTCCACCTGCTTCTGCTGGTCGAGCCGGGCCAGCATGACGACGAGATCGGGATCGCGCTGCGCCGCTGCGTCGGAGCTCGGCAGGCTCACCGGGTGCGGGATCACCACGAAATTCGGCCGGCGGCCGAAGGTGACCTCCGCGTCGGCCCGCTGCGCCGGGGTCAGGAAGACGATGGCGGAGGCGTCGTCGGCGCGGTCCAGGATCTGCCGGTAGGAGGCCCGGATCTTCCGCGGGTCGGTGAACGGCGGGGTGATGTGCGGGTTGTGCAGGACGTAGATCCGCTTGACGTTCGGCCGGTGGTAGTCGATGACCTCGGGATCGGTGCGCCGTGACTCGACGCTGAGGAAGACGTGATCGTCGCCCACCATCCGGTCCAGGTAGTCCTGGATCAACTCGACGTGCGAGGTCAGCACCCGGGTGGGCCGCTCCGCGGCGTCGAACAGGGTGATCCGCTCCACGTCGGTGCTCAGATCGGCCGGGTCGACCACCAGCCACTTGTTCATGAAGGCGGTGCCGTCGGGCCGGAAGTACACCTCCTGCCGCGGCTTGTTGTAGTGCAGGTCGTAGTAGGTGGTGCGCCGGATGTGCCCGTCGGGGCCGAACTCGTCGCGCTGGGTGCGGCCGCGGTTCTCGTTGAACCAGTCCCGCACGATCAGCCGGCCCTCGTAGTCGAACCGCTTGTAGAGCCGGTACACCCCGTTCTCGTAGTAGCGGTAGACCGCGCCGTCGGGGTCCTTGATCGCGTCCATGCCGGGCTCGTCGACCGGATGCGTCACCGGCGGGCGGGCGCCGGCCTCCCCCCACAGCGAGTCGTACAGGTTGACGATCCGGACGCCCGCGCCGAGCGCCCCGCGCTGCTCGATCTCGTGCCGGACGTCGTCCAGTTCGGAGGAGAAGTTCATCGTGAGGATCTCGCAGGACACCCCGGCGGCCTCGGCGAACAGCTTGGTCTTCGCCAGCACCGAGGCGGTGCGGCCGGCGTAGCGTCGCGGGATCGCGCCGACGGCGAAGACGTAGCGGGCCTTCGGGAAGGGCTGCAGCGGGGGAGCCGGCTCGATCGTCGCGGCGCGCCGGACCGCCACCTGCCGGGCAGCACCGCGTCGCGCCCGGATCCTGCGGGCCAGGCCGAGCAGGCCGGTCGCGGCCAGCGCGCGGCGCGCGATCGTCTTGGGGTTCATCGGTTCCTCTCTGGCGGGGTGCCGGACGCCGCGTCCGCCTCCGCGTTCGGCAGGCCGGCGGCGAGCGTTCGGTAGAGCTCGCCCCAGCGTCGCACGAAGGCGGCCTCGCCGAAGCGTTCGATGGAGCCCGGGGCGGCGTCCGACATGGACCGCTGCAGTGCCGGGTCGGTCAGCACCCGGACGATCGCCCGAGCCAGTTCAGCCTTGTCGCCAGCCGGCACCAGCAGGCCGTTGACCCCGTCGTCGACGATGTCGGCGGGGCCGTAGGCCAGGTCGTAGCTGACCACCGGGCAGCCGTACTGCAGGCTCTCGACGAGCACCAGGCCGAAGCCCTCGTAGCGGCTGGTCAGCAGGGAGAGCCCGGCGCGCCGGTAGACGCCCACCGGGTCGTCGGTGAAACCCGCCAGGCGGACGTTGCCGGACAGGCCCAGGCGCTGGATCCGCCGGGTCAGCTCGGGCTCCAGCACGCCGCGTCCGTAGATCTCCAGGCGAGCCTCGGGTACCGAACGGACGACCGCGGCGAACGCGTCGATCGCATGGTCCAGCTGCTTCTGCTGATCGAGCCGCGCCATCATCACCACCAGCGTCGGGTCGCGGACGACGTCCGTGCCGCCGGGACGCGCCTCGGGGACCGAGTGCGGGATCACGTGGTAGCGGCCGGAATCCCCGAAATGCGCCGCGGCCTCGTCGCGCTGCCGGTTGGTCAGGAACACCGTCGCGTCGACGGTCGGGCCGTTGAGGCTCGGGGCGTAGATCGGCCGGATCCGGTGCGGGTCGTCGAAGGGTGCCCGGATGTGCGCGTTGTGCAGCACGTGGATCTGCCGGACGTTCGGACGCCGGTAGTCGAGCACCCACTCGTCGATCCGTCGCGCCTCGCAGGTGAGGAAGGCGGGACGGTCGCCGATCAGCCCGTCGAGACAGGCGTGGATCACCTCGTGGTACGAGCCGAGCACCTCGGCCGGACGGCCCCGCTCGTCGAACCGGGTGACCCGCTCGGGGCTGCGCACCTTGGTGACCGGATCGACCGCCCACCAGATGCCGAGCCGGACGGTGCCGTCGCGCCGGTGCAGCAGCTCCTGACGGGCCACGCCGTAGTGCAGGTCGAAGAAGACGGTGCGGCGGGGTATCCCGTTCGGCCAGTATTCGTCGCTGCGGGTGCGGTTGCGGGCGCCGTTGAACCAATCCAGGACGATCGGACGACCGGCGTAGTCGAGCCGCTTGGACAGCACGTGCCGGCCGTGTTCGAAGAAGTGGAACTGGCCGGCGGCGGGGTCTTCGACCCAGGTCATCCCGGGCTCCTCGAACGGGCGATGGAAGTCGCCGTCGGCCAGCCGGGTCGGGTCGGGGAAGTAGTCGTGCAGGCTGGCCGCGGTCACGCCGTCGGCGAGCAGGCCGCGTTCGCGCAGTTGATGGCCGATGTCGTCGAGCTGGGACGAGTCGTAGGCGGTGACGATGGTCGAGCGCCGGCCGGCCCGTTCCCACAGCAGCCGGGTCTTGGTCAGGATCGAGGCGCTCCGCCCGGCGTGGTTGCGCGGCAGGACGTCGACCAGGAACACGTACTCGGCATCGGGAAGAGTCGCTGCTCCAGCCGCCATGTACTACCCCCTATCCTGACTGCCATGCTAGCGATCCAAGCCCTCTGACCCCGGGAGACGCACAGGCATGTCGATGCAGGCGCAACCACTGAAGCGAGTCATCACCTACGGCACCTTCGACCTGTTCCACGAAGGCCACCGACGGCTGCTGGAGCGGGCCAGGGCGCTGGGTGACCACCTGATCGTCGGCGTCACCACCGACAACTACGACGACTCCCGGGGCAAGCTCAACGTCGCCCAGACCCTGATGGAGCGGATCAACAACGTGGTCGCCTCGGGCCTGGCGGATGAGGTGATCATCGAGGAGTACGAGGGCCAGAAGATCCAGGACATCCAGAAGCACGAGGTCGACATCTTCGCCATCGGATCCGACTGGCTGGGCAAGTTCGACTACCTGAAGGACTACTGCGAGGTGGTCTACCTCGACCGCACCAAGGGTGTCTCCAGCACCCAGCTGCGCAACGAGACCGCCGGCGTGCTGCGGATCGGCATCGCCGGGGCCGGCCGGATCGCCGCACGGTTCGTCGCCGAGGCCCGCTACGTGAGCGGCGTCAGCGTCGAGGCGGTGCACTCGCGGACCTGGGAACGCACCAAGGAGTTCGCCGACCGGCACGAACTGGAGTGGGCCAACCAGAGCTACGAGGATCTGCTCGGCCACGTCGACGCGGTCTACGTGGCCACCCCGCACGACACCCACTACGACTACGCGCGACGCGCCATCGAGGCGGGTCTGCACGTGTTGTGCGAGAAGCCGATGACGCTGTCCAGGGCACAGACGGCCGAGCTGTTCGAGCTGGCGGCGTCCCGTGGGGTGGTGCTGCTGGAGGCGGTCAAGACGGCCTTCTCGCCCGGCTTCCAGCGGATGGTCGCGGTGGCCCGGAGCGGTTCCATCGGCCAGGTCCGCTCGGTGGACGCCACCTTCACCAAGCTGGTCGACTCCGGTCGCGAAATGGTCGGCGCCGACGGTGGATCGATCTCGGAGTTGGCGACCTATCCGCTGTTGGCGGCCGTGAAGCTGCTCGGCCTGGGGTTCACCGACCTGCAGACGGTCTCGCTGCGCCCGCCGGGCTCGGACGTGGAGGTGTTCTCCCGGATCGACCTCACCTATCCCCACGCGGTGGCCTCGGCCCGCACCGGGCTGGGCGTGAAGGCCGAGGGCGACCTGGTGGTGGCCGGCAGCGCCGGCTACATCTACGTGCCCGCCCCGTGGTGGCTCACCGAGTACTTCGAGGCGCGTTTCGAGGACTCCCGGAAGAGCAAGAAGTACTACTACAAGTTCGACGGCGACGGTTTACGGTACGAACTCGCCGAGTTCGCGTCGATGATCCGCAGCGGGACGCCGGAGTCGTTCAAGCTGCGCCCGGCGGAGTCCATCGCGATCGCGGATATGATCGAGCGGGCGCGGGCGTCCGCGACGATCATTCGTTGAGCACTGAGGCATTTCGTTGAGTATTGAGGGGAGCCCCGCGTGGCAGTCCGGAAGATCCTGCCGCTTCGCCACCTGAAGACCATCCCCACCTGGCTGGGCCGCGCGAAGAACCCGGCCGTCCGGCGCACCTACGGGGTGGTCAGGACCGCCGTCCGGCGGGTGGCGAACGCGGTCACGCCGCTGCAGATCGGCTGGGTGGGCGTCCTGCGGACGGCGCACTGGCTGGACGACGCGACCTTCGAGATCTCCGGCTGGGCCTACGAGCGGGGTATGGACTTCACCCGCGAGGCGCCGCGGATCCGCGTCCGGCTGCGCAGTTTCGGCCAGCCCGACATCGAGGCCCAGGTCACCCGGGTCGACGAGCCGCAGGCCAACACCGGGGTGAAGGACATCCAGCTCGACTACACCCCCGCCGGGTTCGTGGCGCGGTTCGACCTGTCCGACCTGATCCGGCTGGGACGCCTCCAGCGCCGCACCTGGCGCGTCGTGATCAGCGTGTCGGGCGGCGGGCGGGCGATGACCGGCACGCTGGTTCGGCGCACCCGTTTCGGCTCCGCCGAGCACCTGTTCTCGCGCACCTTCGAGGGCATCCAGGTGCTGCCCCGCTGGGCGAAGGGCCCCGGCCTCTCGTTCGAGGTCGCCCGTCCGGCGGCACTGGCGACCACCTGCACCGTGCAGGAACGCCGGGTCAGCGCCGACCTGACGCTCAGCGGCATCCGGTTCTCCCACGCCGAGATGGTGTCCCCGCAGGCCACCGTCCCGATGACCAGCACCGCCCTGCCGGGTGGCCGGGTGCGGGTCGAGGCCGTACTGCCCCCGATAGACCCCGCCGGCGCCACCAGCCTGCTCGACCCCGAAGAGGACGAGGGCATGTTCTCGCCCGAGTTCGGCGAGGCCACCCGGCCCGTGCTGAGCGTGCGCCTGGACGTGGTGGACGCCCGGGGCGGCCGGCACCAGGTCGCCTCGGTGCTCGACCAGAGCTGGGAGCTGGAACCGCCCGACCAGCTGCCGTTGCCCTACCCGGGTCCGGACGGCACCCTGCGCCTGCGGGACACCGAGGCCATGCTGCTGGTCACCGAGGTCGACGTGGAGACCGGTGCCGAACCGCGGGTGCGGGTCCGCGGCCGGGCGCTGGGCGATGCGCGGAACGGCATCGAGTTGGCGCTGATCGGGCCGCGCGCCCGGCGTCCGTTGAGCCTGGCGATCGAGCCGGACGGCACCTTCGAGGCGGTCGGGGCCTGGCTCGGATCGCAGTGGGGGCAGCCGGCCTCGCCGCCGCCGCTGGGTCAGTACCCGCTGCGCGCCGGCGGTCCCGACGGCCGCTGGCTGCGGGTCGCGGCCGCGCCGGGCATGGTGGCGGACGTCCCGCGGGTCGTCGACTTCGACGAGCTCGGGTTCCGCTGCCTGATCGGCCTCGGCGGCGGGCGCCGGCTGGTGCTGGTGATCCAGACGCTGCTGCGGCCGCAGGAGACCGGTCCGGTCAAGCAGATGGAACTGGCCCGGCGCTACCAGAGCCCCGACACCCCGATCGTGGACCAGTTCTACTTCGAGGCGTTCGGCGGTGCGGCGGCGACCTGCAACCCGCTGGCCCTCGATCGGGAGGTGGCCCGGCGGCTGCCGGAGGCGCGCCGGATCTGGGGGGTCACCAACGCCTCCGTCGTGGTGCCGGAGGGGGCCATCAAGGTGGTCCGGGGCACCGAGGCCTGGTGGCGGGCCCGCGAGACCTCGCGCTACGTGATCGTCAACGAGTGGCTGACCCGTCCGGGCATGGGCAAGACGACGCTCGGGAAGCGCAACTACATGCGGATGCCCGGCCAGATCGTGCTGCAGACCTGGCACGGCACGATGTTCAAGCGGATCGGGCTGGACCGGCACACCACCGACCTGGTGGTCCGCCGCGTGTTGCTGGCCGAACGCGACAACTGGAGCCTGCTGCTGTCGCAGAACCCGCACAGCACCGAGATCTTCCGGCGCGCCTACGAGTACGACGGGCCGATCTGGGAAGAGGGCTATCCGCGCAACGACAGCCTGCACACCGGCGACCGGCAGGCGATCCGGCGCAAGCTGGGCATCGGCGACGACGAGATCGCCGTGCTGTACGCGCCGACCTGGCGCGAGAACCGCACCGAGATGGTCACCTTCCTCGAACTCGAACGCCTGATGGCCGATCTCGGCGCGGGCTACCGGCTGCTGTTGCGCGGGCACTCGCGGACCAAGAAGTTCGGTGCCGACGTGCACCTGCCCGGCGTCCTCGACGTGACCAGCTACCCCAACATCGCCGACCTGTACCTGGCCGCCGACGCGCTGATCACCGACTACTCGTCGGTGATGTTCGACTTTTCGGTGACCGGGCGTCCGATGATGTTCTTCGTACCCGACATCGAGGAGTACCGCGGCGAGCTGCGGGGCGTCTACTTCGACCTGGCCGAGGCGGCGCCGGGTCCGCTGCTGCACACCCAGGACGAGGTGGTGGCGGCCGTGACCACGATCGAGCAGGACGCGCCGCTGTACGCGGAGAAGTACCGCGCCTGGCAGGAGCGCTTCAACTCCCACGACGACGGCCGCTCCGCCGAGCGGGTGATCGACCGGCTGCTCGCGATGGAGTGACCCGGGCGGCCCTGGAGCCAGCTACGGCAGCCGGGTGGTGACCCGGACCATGTTGTGGTCGGCGGGGATGCGGCCCACGAAGCGGTTGTTGGCGTCCACCTTCACCACGGTCTCCCACTCGGGCACCTCGACGCCGGCCGACACCCAGATGTAGTCGAGGTAGGTGCCGTTGGTGTAGCTGAACGACGGTGCCTTCGCGGCGAAGTTGTTGAAGCTGGAGAAGTTCGTCCGGATCCGCTTCTCGACGATGGCTCCCTTGGTGGTCTTCGTCGACCGGTAGGTGTTGCCCAGTGGATCGATGAACCCGGCGCCGGTCAGCACGTCGTAGGGCCCGTTGGCCGGGACGGTCCACTTGTGCGAGTTGAAGTCGCCGACGAAGTACACCGGCAGGCCCTGCCGCTTGGCGTTGATCAGGGCCAATGCCTCCCGGGTCTGGGTGACCCTGAGGTCGAAGTAGGCGCTCGAGCCGCCGGCGTCCGCGTGGTGTTCGAGGTGGGTGTTCGCGAACAGGAACCGTCGTCCGCTGTCCTTGTCCTCCAGGATCGCCCAGGCGACGTACCGGTCGGGATCGGTCTGCTTCACCTTCGCCAGCCGCTTCGAGCCCTCGGAGACCAGGGTCAGCCGGGCGCTGTTGTAGACGATCTTGGTGCCCTGGGAGGCGCCCCGGTCCTGGTAGACGCAGTTGGTCGGCGTCGTGGACTTCACGCAGTTGTTGCGGTGCTTGTTGGTCACCTTGTACGGGCTGCCCAGCCGCTCCACCAGATCCTCGAACTGCGCCTTGCTGACCGACTTGCCGGCCGAGTCCTTCAACCAGCCCTGGGACGCCTCCTGGAAGCCGATCACGTCGGCCTTCTGCGCCTTCACGGTGGCCACCACGGCGTCGCGCCGCTCGTACCAGGTGCCCTCGTTGGGCCGGCCGGCGAAGCAGTTCGCGCAGGTGACGTTGTAGGACGCGACCCGCAGCTCGACAGGCTTGTCACTACGGGTCTTGGCCGTCTTCGTGGGCGAGTAGCCGCTCAGTGCGGCGCCGCCGGCGGTCACCACGCGCACCCTGAGGTGGTAGGTGGTGGCGGCGGCCAGACCCGAGACGGTGGCCGTCGTCCCGCTGCTGGTCAGGGTCTTCGGGTTGCTCATGGCCGCATTGGTCGAGGATTGCACCTGGTACCGCAGCCCCGAGCCGCGGGACTTCCAGCTGACCGAGAGCTTCCCCGGGGCACTCGCGGACGCGGTCAGGCCGCTCGGCGGCAGGTGGGTGGGCGTGGACGCGGTCGCGGTGCTCGCCTTCACGGCGGAGGAGTAGGGGCCGAGGTTGATCCCCGACGGCGTGATCACCCGGATCTTCAGGTAGTAGGTGGTCCCGCCGCTGAGGCCGGTCAGCTCGGCCGAGCCGCCGGAGAAGCGGGCGTACTTCGCGCCGGCCATCGACGACTTCTTCGCGTACTGGATGCGGTAGCGCTCGGCGCCGGCCACCGTCGTCCAGCTCACGGCCAGCGCCGACTTGGACGCCGCCGTGACCTTCAGGCCCTTCGGCGCCGTCATCGCCGCGGTCTTCACCGTGATGGCCGGGGAGTAGGCGCTCAGGTTGCCGCCGTCGGCGGTGATCACGCGCACCTTGACGTAGTAGGTGGTGTTCGGCCGGAGCCCGGTGAGGGTCTGGCTGGTCGACGTCTGCCGGCGGTAGACGGCGTCGGCGAACGACGACTTCGTCGCGTAGCTGATCCGGTAGCGGATGCCGCCGCCGCGGCTGCTCCAGCCGAGGGTCACCGAGGTGGTCTTGGACGCGGTGGCCTTCAGGCCGCGCGGGGCCAGCTGGGTGTAGCCGGAGGCCCTGGTCTTCACCTTCAGCGTCGTGGAGTAGTTGCTCAACGCGCCGCCGTCGGCGTCGATCACGCGCACCCGCAGGTAATAGGTGGTGCCGGCGGACAATCCGCCGACGTCGGCCGCTGCGGCGTCCACCGAGGCCGACTTCGCCCTGCTGAAGTCGGTCGACGTCGCGTACTGCACGCGATAGCGGGAGGCCCCGCTGACGGACTTCCAGCCCACCGAGACGGCCTTGGTGCTGGTGCTGAGGACCTTCAGGCCGGTCGGGGTGGCCGGCTTGGCCGCCTCCGCCGCGGGCACGGAGACGCCGATGGTCAGGACGGCCGCCAGCAGGGCGACGAGTACGACACGCAGGGTCTTCAAGGGGGACTCCTGTGAAACTGAAAAGGGGGTGAGAGTTCGGAGTCTAAACATTCAGGCCGTGTCAATCCAACGCGCCGAAACCACCCTCAACAATTCCTGAAGGGTTTCACCCGGTGGGGGAGCCGTAGGGTGTGGGCGTGCGTGGCTCACCGATGATCACCGTGGAGGCCTACCGGGACCGGGTCGTGGCGCTGGCCGCCGTCCGTGCCTTGGGGGTGGATCGGGTGCCGTTGGCCGAGGCCTGCGGGCGGGTGCTGGCCGGCGACCTGACCGCGCGGTTCCCCGTCCCGCCCTTCGACAACTCGGCCATGGACGGGTTCGCCGTCCGGGCCGCCGACACTGTCACGGCCCCGGTCGACCTGGCGGTGGTCGGCGAGAGCGCGGCCGCGGGCGGGCCGATCCCGGCGGTCCGGCCGGGCGCCGCGGTGCGGGTGATGACCGGCGCCCGGGTGCCGCCGGGCGCGGACGCCGTCGTCCCGGTCGAGCTCACCGACCAGGTCGCCGGGCCGGTCCCGCTGCCGGACCGGGTGCGGATCGATGAGCGGGTGGAGCGCGGACGCCACATCCGCCGCGCGGCCGAGGATCTGGCCGCCGGCGATCTGGTGCTCGGGGCCGGTGCGCTGCTCACCCCGGCCGCCGTCGCCGCGGCCGCCAGCGTGGGGTACGGGGAGTTGGTCGTCCGGCGTCGGCCCCGGGTGGCGGTGGTGTCCACGGGGGCCGAACTGGTGGCGCCCGGGCTGGCGCTCGCGGCGGGCGAGATCCCGGACTCCAATTCGGTGATGGTCGCCGCGCTGGCCGCCGCTGCCGGTGCGGACGTCGTGGCGGTGCGGCGCACTGGCGACGACGCGGTCGCCCTGCGCCGGATGCTCGCCGACCTGCCGCCGGTGGACGTGGTGTTCACCACCGGGGGAGTGTCGGCCGGAGCCTACGAGCCGCTGCGGCAGCTGGGTGCCGGCCTGGAGTTCTGCTTGGTGGCGATGCAGCCGGGCAAGCCGCAGGCCTGCGGCCTGGTGGACGGCGTCCCGCTGGTGGCCTTCCCCGGCAACCCGGTGAGTTCCTTCGTTTCGTTCCGGGTGTTCGGCCGGCCGCTGCTGGACGCGCTGACGGGTGCGCGCCGCTCGACGCCGCCTGGTCTCGCGACGGCCCTGGAGGATTGGCGGTCGCCGTCCGGTCGCCGGCAGTACGTGCCGGTCGTGGTGGAGTCCGACGGGGTCCGGCCCAGTCACGCCCGCGGTTCCGGCTCGCACCTGGTCGCATCGCTGCACCGCGCCGAAGCGCTCGCCGTCGTGCCCGAGGAGCGCGAGGCCGTCGTGGTCGGCGACCGGCTCGAAGTCATGGGATTCTGAGCGGATGCGATTCACCCACCTGGACGAATCCGGTGCCGCCCGCATGGTCGATGTCACCGGTAAACGACCCACCGTGCGCGAGGCGACCGCGGTCGGACGGGTCACCTGTTCGGACGCCGTGGTCGAGGCGCTGCGCGGCGGCGCCGTCCCGAAGGGCGACGTGCTGGCGGTCGCCCGGGTGGCCGGCATCGCCGCCGCCAAGAAGGTGCCCGAGCTGCTGCCCCTGGCGCACGTGATCGGCGTGCACGGCGTGGTGGTCGACCTGGCCATCGTCGACGACGGGGTGGAGATCACCGCCACCGTGCGCACGGCCGACCGCACCGGTGTCGAGATGGAGGCCCTGACGGCGGTCACGGTGGCGGCTCTGGCGATCGTCGACATGATCAAGGGCGTGGACCGGTCGGCGGCCATCGCCGACTGCCGGATCGTCGCCAAGTCGGGCGGCCGCAGCGGCGACTGGAAACGTTAGCCGCCCGCCTCCACCGCCCTCGGCTCGCATGTTAGGGCCACCTCGATCTTCTCATCGAGCGATTCCGGGAGGGCTGGCGGAATGGGCCTGTCGAACGGTATTGCCCCCGTCCGAAAAACCGCGCGGACGGTGCGCAATGTCTATCGGCGGGCCCGGGACCTGGCGCGGGCCGGTGGTGCGAACGACTCCTCCGATGAGGCGACGCAATGGGTGCGCTGCTATCGGTCGGCGAAGCTCGATCCGGCCATGGTGCTGTACCAGACGCATTCCGGGGCGTCCATGTCGTGCAACCCCTATGCGATCTTCCGCGCACTGCTCGACGATCCCGAATTCGCACACCTGAAGCATGTCTGGGTCCTCGACAGCTATGCCGAGATCGGACTGCGCTCCGCGGAGTACGCCGGCCATCCGAATGTGACCTTCGTCCGCTTCAAGACCCGCGAGTACCTCGAGACACTCGCCGGCGCCGGCTACCTCATCCAGAACACGACCTTCCCGTCGTACTTCACCAAGCGGCCCGGGCAGGTGTACGTGAACACCTGGCACAGCGCCGGGGCGGTGAAGAAGATGGGCTTCGACCTGCCCCAGGGCAACTACGTGAGCCGCAACGTGCTGCGCGACCTGATGATGGCCGACTTCATCGTCGCGCCCAACGCGTTGATGGCCAGGATGTACGCCGAGTCGTTCCGGTTGCGCGGCCTGTATCGCGGCACCATCCTGGACTTCGGCTATCCGCGCAACGACGTCACGCTGAACACCCCGCCCGCCGGTGTGCTCGACGAATTGCGGCAGCGGGGCGTCCGGGTCGATCCGGCCAAGAAGGTGATCCTGTACGCGCCCACCTGGCGCGGAACCATCGGGAACGTGCGTGCCGGGGTGGACGAGCTGGAGCAATTCCGGGCGACCCTGGCCGAGCGGATCGATTCCGACGACTATCAGATCCCGATCAAGCCGCACCTGTATCACTACAACCAACTGACCGGGGAACAGCGGCTCAGCGGGCAGTACATTCCGCGTCATTTCAACACCAACGGCCTGCTGGCGGCGGTCGACATCCTGGTCTCGGACTACTCCAGCATCTTCTTCGATTTCATGGTGACCGGCCGTCCGATCCTGTTCTTCGTCCCCGATCTGGTCGAGTACACCAGGGAACGCGGCCTGTACTTCGCCCCGGACGAGCTACCCGGGCCGGTGACCGACGATCCCGCCGTGATCGCGGATGGATCAACGACCTCGACGCCACGGTGGATGCGCATGCCGAGCGCTACGCCCGCGTGCGGGCGCTGGCCTGCACCCACGAGGACGGTCGATCGGCCCGGCGGACGGTCGACGCGGTGTTCCGTGGCCGGCGTCTCGAGGGTGTCAGCGACGGGCCGATCGAGCCGGACCGGCAACGGCTGTTGTTCTACGCCCCCGACCTGGACTCCCACGGCGCCACGGAGGCGCTGCTCGCCCTGGTGGGTGCCTTCGATCGCACCCGCTACGACATCAGCGTCGCCGGCATCGGGCACGGCAGAACGAGCCGCGACAATCTCGAGCGGATCACGGACGCGCGGGTGTTCGTCCGGGTGGGCGGGTCGGCGCTGACCCGGCACGAGGCCCGGGCGCTGGCGCACCTCGAACGGTACGGTCCGACGGATCGGCTGTCCCGGATGTTGCGGCCCGAACCGGTGCTCGAACGCGAGTGGCGGCGCAGGTTCGGCGACGCGGAGTTCGACGTGATCGTCGACTGCTCCCGCTACCCTTCGACGTTCGCGTGGATGGCGACGCTGAACTCCCGGGCGAGGCTGGTGGTGTGGCAACACACCGACGCCTCCGCCGACCTGCGCAATCGCGCCAAGTGGAGACTCGCCGGGGCGGGTGCGCCCCCCATCACCGAGGCGGCCCTCGCCGCCGTCTACAGGGCCGCGGATGTGGTGGTCGCACCCGGCCCCGAGTTGCTGGCCGGCGACCGGGCGAGCTTCCCCGGCGTCCGGACGTTCGCGTCCGCGGCGAGCCCGGTCGATGCGGGGCGGGTGCGTCGGCTGCTCGCCGAGGCCGAGGCCTGGCGCGACACCTGGCAGTCCCGCGACGACCTGATCGTGGCCGACGTGGTGGTGGTGGTGGACGAGGGCGGGGCGGTGCGCACCCTGCAGCTGGACGACGCGCCGCCATCGCCCGAGTCGGGGGAGCCGTACCGCCGGTTCGTGACGATGGGGTCGCTGTCGCCCGAGAAGAACCAGGCGAACCTGGTGACGGCGTTCGGAGACTTCGCGCGTGAGCACCCGAACGCGAGGCTCTTCGTGATCGGCGCCGGGCCGGCGGCGCGCGAGCTGAGGCAACTCGCGGCCCGGCTCGGGCTGGCCGGCCGGGTGTGCTTCACCGGGTACCTGCGCAACCCGTTCACCGTGCTCGGCCGCTGCGACTGTTTCGTGCTGCCATCGGAGTACGAGGGGTTCAGCCTGGCCGTGTGCGAGGCGCGGCTGGCGGGGTTGGCGATCGTCCTGGCCGGATTCGCCTCGGCGCCCTCGGTGTCGGTGCCCGACGGGCAGCTCGTCACCGGATTCACCGCCGATGAGTTGCACGCCGGGCTGCGGGCCTACGCCGACGGTCGGGTCCGGTCCGAGTACGCCTTCGACGCGGACGCCCACAACGCCGCGGCGCTGGCCCAGTGGGAGGCGATCGTCGGCCGGGCGGGTGCTCAGTCGGCGCGCGGGTGATCGCCGCCGTCCAACTGGTCGACGATGTGCGCGGCCAGCGGGCCGACGACCGCCACCGTGTCTCGGACGCCGCCGGCCGAGCCGGGCGCATTCACCACCAGGGCGGGCGGGCGCTTCTTCGACGTCACGATGCCGGCCTCGGCCCGGGACAGCACCGCCGCCGGCACCTGCTCGGCACCCCGCCGGCGAATCTCGTCCACCAGGCCGGGCAGCGTCACCGTGAGCATCTCGGCCGTGACCTGGGGGGTCACGTCCCGCGGCGCGATGCCGGTGCCGCCGGTGGTGACCACGACGCGGGCCCCCCGCTTGATCGCCGAGCGGATGCCGCGGCGGATCTCGGCCGGCTCGTCCGGGGCGATCGTCAGGGCGGCGTCGATGCCGTGTGCGGCGAGCAGTTCGACGGCGAGGGGCCCGGAGCGGTCGGCGTACTCGCCGGAGTTGGCCCGGTCTGAGACGGTCAGGACGGCGCCGGGAATGCGGTTCATGGCACAACGCTAGCCGTCGCGGTCGGTCCGGGTGGTGCCGGCGGGCTCAGCCGGATTCCCGTCGCACCGAGTACAGGACGTAGCCGAAGCGGCGGCCCTCACGCTCGACGCCGATCACGGTCTCGGTCGGCGTGCCCAGGCGGGCCAGCGTCCGGCCGAGCTCGGGCGCGACGCCCTCGGACCAGATCACCAGCACGCCCCCGGGGTTGAGCCGGTCGACGGCGGCGCTCAGCCAATCGGCGGCATAGACCCGGGCGTTGTGGTCGTGGATCAGGAACCCCGGCCCGTTGTCGACGTCGAGCAGGATCGCGTCGAAGGTGTCCGTGCGCCGGGGCAGCCACTCGGCGACGTCGCCGTGGTGCAGCTGGACCCGCGGGTCGTGGGCGACCCGCTCCAACTGGTCGGTGACGCCCGCGAGGGCCCACTCGATCAGCGGCTGGGCGAGCTCCACGACGTCCACCTGCCGGGCGCCGCCGTCCAGCAACCGGGCGGCCGTGAAGCCCAGGCCCAGGCCACCGACCAGCACCCGGCTCGGTGCCTCGCCGGCGGCGTCGGCGAGGGCGATCTCGCTGGTGGTCTCGGCGGAGTCCATGGCGAACACGCCGTTGACGATCAGCTCGACCACGTCCCCCCGGCGACGCAGTGCGATCTCGCCGGTGGGGGACGCCGCTCTGGCCAGGTACTCCACCGCGGGGATCATCGTCCCCGAACCCGCTTCCCGGACCGGCGCGAGCCGGCGGTCTCGGGCGATTCCATCTCGCGGACGGTGCGCGAGACCAGCCATCCGCAGACGGCGCCGTTGACGTAGCCGGCGATCACGTCGCTGGCGTAGTGCTGGCCGTTGTAGAGCCGTGACCAGCCGAGCAGCGCCAGCTGGCCGGCCAGGACGGCGCCGAGTGCGACCCGTGCCGGCTGCGGGAGCCGGCGTCCGGCGCTGCCCAGGGCCACCGCCAGCGCCGTCATCGCGCCCACGTGGCCACTCGGGAAGCTGGACGTCGGCTGGTGCGTGCCCAGCCGTTCGACGTCCGGACGCGGACGCCCGACCAGCGTCGAACTCGTCACGTGGACGGCGGAGGCCAGCAGCATCGACAACCCGGGGACGACGGCCGTGGATCGCCGTCCGGCGGCCAGCAGGGTCGCCGTCAGGCCGATGCCGACGACTACGGCGCGCGAGGTGTCCGAACTGCGCGAGACGGCGTGGGCCAGCCGCCGCGTCCGGGCCCCGCCGTGGCGGCGCAGGTCGCGATTCAGGCGGTGCTCGGCGGGCAGGTCGCGCAGCGGGCCGGTGATCAGGCGTCCGGCCAACACGTTGCTGGCGATCAGGCCGATGACCACGGCGGCGGCGCGCGGGATCCGGGGCATGGCGGCGAGCCTAGTGGTGGAGAATGGGCGGGTGGCAGCCCGTCGTCCGAGTCCCACCGTGGCCCAGATGCTGGTCGCCGTGGCGGCGTTGCTGATCCCGGTGGTGCTGATCTACCT
>CALMIQ010000127.1 GCA_937863965.1 uncultured Micropruina sp. | reverse complement strand
TCCTCGTCGGACGCCTCGGGATCCGGTGAGGGCGACTCGGTGGCGGGCGCCTTGGCGAGCACCAGCTGGATCTTCTGGCTGCGCTTGATCTCCTCACCGGCCGCCGGGCTCTGGCTGACCACCCGGCCCGGAGCCAGCTCCGTCGTCTCTTCCTCCGTGAACGTGACGTCGAAGCCTTCGCGATCGGCCTGGGCCTGGGCGCCGGCCTTGGTCAGCCCATAGAAGTTGGGCACGGTACCGGTCCCGGGCGCGAAGAACAGGGTGATCGGGGTGTCCACGGTGACGATGACACCGCCGGACGGGTTCACGCTGGTCACCGTGTTCGCCTTCGCGGTGGTGTTGTTGGCGTCCGCCGTGCGTTTCACGGTCTTGAAGCCGAGTGCCTTCAGCGCCTCGTCGGCCTCGGACACCGACATCCCGACCAGGTTGGTCGGGATCGTCGCCTTCTTCGGACCCACGTTGACCTCGATGGTGACCGTCGAGCCCACGGGCACCCGGACCCCGGGGAGCGGGTTCTGGTTGATCACCCGGTTGACGGTGGCGTCATCGCCGCCTTCGATCGGCTTGACGACGACCAGCAGCTGCGCGTCCTGCAGCTGCTGTTCGGCCAGGTCGCGGCTGCGGTCGGTGACGTTGGGCACCGCCACCTGCGGCGTCCGGGCCTCGGGGTTGAAGTACAGATACGTGCCGTAGCCGAGGCCCAGCACCAGCAGGAAGGCCACCACGCCCCAGACCCAGGGGCGGCGGCGTTTGGGTTCGTCGACCGCCCGCTGCGGAATGGTGGCGGTGTCGGTCCGCTCGACGGCGCCCTCGACGGCCGAGACGGTCGCGAACTGGGGTTCCGGGGCGGCGGGCAGCACCCGGGTCGGCTCCGTCGTGCCGGTCGGTAGGGGGACGGTCGCCGGCGCCACCGCACGGACCGACTGGCCGGCCAGCAACCGGTTGATGTCGTCGCGCATCTCGGACGCCGTCTGGTAGCGCTGGCCGGCGTCCTTGGCCAGCGCCTTCAGCACGATGGCGTCCATGTCGGAGGTGACCAGCGAATCCAGCTGGCTGGGCGGCACCGGGGTCTCCCGGACGTGCTGGTAGGCGACCGAGACCGGGGAGTCGCCGCGGAACGGTGGACGTCCGACCAGTAGTTCGTAGAGCAGGCAGCCGGCCGAGTAGATGTCGGAACGGGCGTCCACGGTCTCGCCGCGGGCCTGCTCGGGCGACAGGTACTGCGCGGTGCCGATCACGGCGGCGGTCTGGGTCATGGTGGCGGAGGTGTCGGCGACGGCCCGGGCGATGCCGAAATCCATCACCTTGATCCGGCCCGAGTTGGTCAGCATCACGTTGGCCGGCTTGATGTCGCGGTGCACGATGCCGGCGCGGTGCGAGTAGGCCAGGGCGTCCAGGACGCCGACGGTGAACTCCAGCGCCCGGTCGGGCAGGATCTTGCGGTCGTCGCGCAGCAGTTCGCGCAGGGTGTGTCCCTCGACCAGTTCCATCACTATGTAGGGCACCGAGACCCCGGTGTCGGGGTCCTTCTCCTCGCCGGTGTCGTAGACCGCGACGATGTTGGGATGGTTCAGTCCGGCGGAGGCCTGGGCCTCGCGGCGGAAGCGGGCCTGGAAGGTGGGATCGCCGGCCAGATCCGTCCGGAGCAGTTTGACGGCGACCTGACGGCCGAGCCGGATGTCGCGGGCGCGTCGCACCTGCGCCATGCCGCCGCGGCCCAGCAGGCTGCCCAGTTCATAGCGGCCGCCGAGCATTCTGGGTTCCTCACCCATGCCGTTGTCCCCTCTTCCTCAGAGTGTCCATTGTGGTCCAGGGTGCACCCGCGGTCACCGGAGGGCCTCGATCACTGCCTTGGCGATCGGGGCGGCGACGCGTCCACCCGCCACGTCGGTGGCCTCCATTTCGGCGTCCTGGACGAAGACGCAGACGGCGACGTCCGGGTCGTCGGCCCAGGCGATGAACCAGGCGTAGGGCGTCCGGACGTTGTCGGAGTTGGCGGTGCCGGTCTTGCCGCCGACGGTGACGCCGGGGACCTGGGCCCGCCAGCCGGTGCCGCCGGTGACCACCTCGACCATCATCTGCCGCAGCTTCGCCGCGTTCGACGAGCTGGTCGCCAGCCGCAACTGCGAGGGCCGGGTCTGGCTGAGCACCTGCAGGTCGGCGGATCGCACCGACTCGACCAGGTAGGGCTGCATCACGACGCCGTCGTTGCGGACGGCGGCCGCCACCATCGCCATCTGCAACGGGGTCGCCGCCACCTCGAAGCCGCCGATCGAGGCCAGCCCGGTCTGCGGCTCGTCGATCTCGTCGGGGAAGCGGCTGGCCACCGAGGCGATGTCGGACAGCGGCCGGGTGCCGAAGCCGAACTTCTCGGCCTGCTCGCGCAGGGCGTCCGCGCCGAGCTTCACGCCCAGCCGGGCGAAGGCCGAGTTGCAGGACGTGGCCAGCGCCCGGCGCAGCGTCTGGCTGTTGCCACAGGTGGTGTTGAAGGTCACGTTCGTCCCGGGCAGCCGGTAGGACGAGGTGTCCAGCACGCTGTCGGGTTCGTAGCCGGCCTCCAGGGCCGCGGCCGCGACGACGACTTTGAAGGTCGACCCGGGCGGGAAGATCTCGCGGGTGGCCCGGTTCGACATCGGCTTGGCCGAGTCCTTGGTGAGCGCGTTCCAGGCCTTCTGCGAGTCGGCCAGGTCGTGGGTGGCCAGGTCGTTGGGGTCGAAGGACGGCGACGACACCATCGCCAGCACCGCCCCGGTCTTGGCGTTGAGTGCGACCACGGCGCCCTTCTTGTCGCCCAGCGCCTGGGCCGCCGCCCGCTGCGCCTTGGCGACCAGGGTGGTCTGGACGCTCGCCCCCTTCGGCTTCGCGCCGGTGGCCAGGTCGATCAGCCGGTTGACGAACTGGGAGCTGTCGCTGCCGGAGAGCTGGGAACCGTAGGTCTGCTCCAGCTCGGAGGCGCCGAACAGGTAGGTGAAGTAGCCGGTGATCGGGGCGTACAGCTCGTTCTGCGGGTAGCGCCGCTGGAACTTGAACTGGTCCTTGCTGGGCACCGTCTCGGCGATCGCGGTGTTGCCGACCATGATGGCGCCCCGGTCCTGGGCGAAGGCGGCGTCGGTCACCCGGCGGTTCTGCGGATGGGCGTTCAGTGAGTCGCTGCGCATCAGGTAGCCGACGCACAGGTTCACCAGCAGGGCCAGCGTCATCAGCATGCTGACGAAGGCGACCCGTCGGATCGGACCGTTCATGGCAGCCTCCCTCCCGGCCTGGGGTCGTCGATGCCTGTGGGAATGGCGGCGGTCGGCTCGTCGGGGCCGGACGGCGTGGGGATCGCGCTCGTCGGTTCGTCCGGGCCGGACGGTGCCGGGATCGCCGTGGTCGGCTCATCCGGGCCGGGCGGTGTCGGGATCGCCGCGGTGGGCTCGTTCGCCCCGGACGGCGTGGGGACGGCGGCCGTCGGCTCGTCGGCGCTGATCGGCGTCCGGTCGAAATCCGGGCCCGGACGCGGATCGGCCGGCCGGCTCGGCACCGCGATCACCTGGGTGGTGTCGTGGGCCAGCGACTGCAGCGGCTCCTCAGCGGTCGGGGCCGGACGCCGGACGCGGTGGGTGACCACCATCAGCAGCCCGAGCATGGCGTAATTGGCGATCAGCGAGGATCCGCCCTGGGAGATGAACGGCGTGGTCAGGCCGGTCAGCGGCAGCAGCCGGGTGACGCCGCCGAGGATCGCGAAGACCTGCAGCCCGAAGACGAACGACAGGCCGGCGGCCAGCAGCTTGCTGAACGGTTCGGTGGCGGTCAGCGCCGTGCGCAGGCCGCGCATCACGATCACGCCGTAGATCACCATGATCGCCATCAGGCCCGCCACCCCGAGCTCCTCGCCGAGGGCGGCGGCGATGAAGTCGTTCTTGGCCAGCGGGGTCAGGTTGGGGCGTCCCAGGCCCCAACCGGTTCCGAACAGGCCGCCCCAGGCCATCCCGAACTGGCCCTGGATGATCTGGTAGTTCTGGTCCCAGTGGGCGAACGGATCGAGCCAGGCCGACACCCGGGTCTGCACGTGGGAATAGGTGAGCCAGCCGAGGAAGGCGCCGCCGCTGAACAGCAGGGTGCCCAGGATCGGCCAACTCGGACGCTCGGTTGCCACGTAGAGCATCATCACGAACAGGCCGAAGAAGAGCAGCGAGGTGCCCAGGTCCTTCTGGTAGATCAACACCGCCAGGCTGGCCAGCCACATGATGCTGATCGGGCCCAGGTCGCGGGGCCGGGGCAGGTCGATGCCGAGGACGCGGGCGCCGGCCAGCGCCAGCACCTCGCGCTTCTCGACCAGATAGGACGCGAAGGCGATCGTCAGCACGATCTTGGCCAGCTCGGCCGGCTGGAAGCTGTAGGGGCCGATCTTGATCCAGATCCGGGCGCCGTGGTTCTCGAAACCGATCACCGGCAGCAGCGGCATCATCAGGATCAGCATGCCGGCCAGGAAGGTGAGGTAGGGGAAGCGCTGCAGGACGTGGTGGTCCTTCAACAGGAACAACACCGCGGCGAACACGGCGACCGCGATCGCCGTCCAGGTCAGCTGCAGCTCGGCCGAATGCATCACCGGATTGGTGCCCAGGTCGAGCCGCTGGATCATCGCCAGGCCGATGCCGTTGAGCAGGTAGACGAGCGGGAACAGCAGCGGATCGGCGTAGGGGATGCGCCACCGGATCACCGCGTGGGCGGCGATCCCGATCAGCGCATAGATGCCGACGCCCCAATACCAGCCGTCGGGCAGCTCGCCACCGATGTTCAGGTTCACCAGCAGATAGGCGCCCGTGGCAAGGCCCATCGCCATGATGAGCATCACCAGCTCGACACCGCGTCGCTTGCGGAAGACGACGACTTCGCCCATGGTCAACAGTCCTCGGGTGCCCTGGGCGTGGGGTCGCCGCTGGGCGACGGGCTGCCCTGCGGGCTGGTCGACGGGCTGCCGGACGGGTTGGGCGAGGGTGACGCCGACGACGTCGGGCTGGACGAGGTGGTCGGGGTCGGCGACGCGGTGGATCGGGCTCGCTCCTCGCGTTGCTTGATGCAGAGCTGGGCGATGGTCCGCAACTCCTCGGTGGTGGCGTTGGCGGTCTCCAGGTCGGGCACCACGATCGATGCCCGCACCTTCTCCTGGTAGTACAGCGGCAGGTCGCTGACGTGGGTGTTGTGCACCTCGAGCACGGTGCTCAGATCGAATCCCAGGACCGTGTCGGGGACGCCTCGGAAGACCGCCACCAGGTCGTCGGAGTCCCCCACGAAGTACTTGGTCTGGATGAACGCGTACCAGCCGAACAGGCCGCCGCCGATGACCATCAGCGGCAGCACGATGCCGAGCACGACCTTGACCCAGGCGCCGGCCCGGCCCTTCGTGGTCGGCAGGTAGCGCGCCAGTTCGGCCTTCTCGCGGGACTGCGGGTCGGGACGCGGGCCGGCGGCGTCCACCGGCAGCGGACGGGTGTCCTCGGCGTCGTCGGCAGGGGCGTCCAGATCGATGTCGGCGGCCGCCCCCAGCATCGCGGTCGGGCCGGGCTCGCCGTCCTCCACCACGTCGGCGAGGATGATCGTGACGTTGTCCAGGCCGCCCTCGTCGTAGGCGATCCGGACCAGCTGATCGACCACCTGCTCGCGGTCCTCGCCGCCGATCACGGCCTCGATCGCGGCGTCGGTGACCAGGCCGCACAGGCCGTCCGAACAGATCAGGTAGCGGTCGCCCAACTCGATGTCGGACATCTCCAGATCGGGCTGGTGGGTGGGTTGTCCGTTGAGCACCTTCAGGATCAGCGAGCGGTGCGGATGCACCAGCGCCTCGGCCTCGGTGATCCGGCCGTCGTCGACCAGCGTCTGCACCCAGGAGTGGTCGCGGGTGATCCGCTCGAAGCGCCCGTTCCGCAGCCGGTAGCCCCGGGAGTCGCCGATGTTCGCCACGGCGAGCCGTTCGCCGTCGAAGAGCAGACCACAGACCGTGGTGCCCATGCCGTCCAGCGACGGGTCGTGCGCGACCAGGTCGCGGATCCGTTCGTTGGCCCGGGCGATGGCGCCGGCGGCCACCTCGACCATGTCGGCGTCCGTGAAGTCGCCGTCGGAGTCGCGCAGCTCGTTGATCGCGACCGCGGACGCCAGGTCGCCGGCCGCTGCACCGCCCATGCCGTCGGCCACCATCAGCATGGTGGGCGAGGTGTAGGCCGAGTCCTGGTTGTTCTTGCGGACCAGTCCGACCTCGGAACGGGCCACATAGGCCAACGTGAGCGCCATGGCTACTTCTCCACCACCATCAGCGTGCGCCCGATACGCAGGGTGTCGGTGGTGCCGAAGGGGGTGGCGGTGCTGATCCGCTCGTTGTTGACGTAGGTGCCGTTGGTCGAACCCAGATCCTCGACCACGTAGCCGGTGTCGGTGCGGACGATCTGGGCGTGCCGGGTGGAGACGTAATCGTCGTCCAGCACCAGCTGGCAGTCGGACGCCCGGCCGATCTTCACCCCCTCGCCCAGCGGGACGGTGAGGCCTTCCTGCTTGCCGCGGGAGATCCGCAGCCGGGTCGGCAGCTTCTTGGCCGGTCGGCTGCTGCGCCGCTTCTGCTTCTTCAGCTCACTCACCGGCCGGAGCTCGCCGGCCTCGTTGGTGGCCAGCTTGCGGCCGAACATGTCGGTGCGGACGACGTTGCCGACGAACAGGACGAACAGCCACAGCAGGGCCAGGAAGAGCAGCTTGAGCGCGAGGACGACGAGATCAGACATCGGAGCCCGGCGAGGTGATCGACATGCGGGTGGATCCGATCTCGATCCGGCTGCCGGCGGAGAGGCTGGCGTGCCGGACGCGCTGCCCATCGATCACGATGCCGTTGGTGGAGCCCAGGTCCTCGATGGCGATCTGCTGGTCGTCGCCGTCGCCCTGGACGGTGATCCGGGCGTGCTTGCGGGAGATGCCGGGATCGTTGATCCGCAGATCGGCCTCGGTGCCGCGTCCGATCACCAGGCCGGGGGCGTTGAGCGGATGCCGGATGCCGTTCACCTCGAGCACCAGGGACGCCCGGCGGATCTGGGTCGCGGAGGCGTCCGAACCGTCGACACCGGCGACCGCCGCGCTGTGCACGGTGAACCGGCCGGTGGGCAGCGACTCGTCGAGTTCGTAGTCGATGGTGACCGGGCCGTTGAAGATGTAGCCCTTGGACGCGGCGTACTCGTTGAGCTGCGGGATGACCTCGGAGTTCAGCATCTTCGAGTAGGGCGCGAGCCGGTCGTGGTCGTGCTTGGACAGTTGCACGGTGAAGTCATTGGGGACCAGCCGGCGCTCCCGGGTGAGCAGCTTCGCCTCGGAGTCGAGCTCGCGCTGCAGCCGGGCGGTGATCTCGACCGGCTGGACGTCGCCCTTGAACGCGCGCGCGAAGACGCCGTTCACGGCGCCCTCAAGTTTCTTCTCGACGCGATCGAAGACTCCCATGCGCCCCAGAGTAGTGGAACCGGCCTGACCAAGGCTCACCGTGCGTCCGTGGTCTGGAGCGCGGGTCGAGGCCGGGAGGCCCCGGGTGCGGACGCCGAGCGGGCGGCGTCCGTGGTCGGGAGCACCCTGCGCGCTGTGCTAATCTCTTCCGGGTCGCCCTCGGGCGGCACGCGCGAGTGGCGGAATGGCAGACGCGCACGGTTCAGGTCCGTGTGTCCGAAAGGACGTGGAGGTTCAACTCCTCTCTCGCGCACAA